>JAHQWA010000612.1 GCA_019634045.1 Saprospiraceae bacterium | reverse complement strand
CCAGTCACAGCTAATCAATTTCATGGCCCAAATGTAGGAAATACTGCAAATATTAGGGGAGAGAATTTGGTCCGAAGGCAGGTTTTTTGGAACCGCTTCGTAGTTGGATGCTATCGTACCTTCAGACCAAATGGAATATTTTGATTAGGCTACTGCTTTCTCTCCATTTAGAGTAGTAGTATTCATCACCTGTACCTCTCTCTTTGGATAGGCTACTTTGATATTGTGCTTTCCTAAAGCTGCTTTAACAGCTCTATAAGCGCCAAAGTATACGTCCCAGTAATCTTCTGTTTTGGCATAGGGCCTAACCGCCAGGAGAATGTTGTGTTCATTGAATTTTTCAATTTCAACATCTGGTGTTGGATTGTGCATCACCTTCGGTACCTGCTGCAAAGCATTCTGGATAATACCTTGTACCTTATCGAAGTCTTCCTCGTAAGGCATGGCCACGTTTAAGTCTACACGTAGGTATTCATGCGTGGATAGATTGGTGATAATACCACTAGTTGCTGTTCCGTTAGGAACAATCACTCTCTTATTATCCAGGGTTTTGATAATGGTATTGAAAACTTGGATTTCTTCCACATGCCCCAATTGTCCTTGCAGGTCTACGAGGTCCCCTACCCGATATGGTTTGAAGAGTAGAATCATGACACCCGAGGCAAAATGCCCCAATGTACCCTGTAAGGCCATGCCTATGGCTAAGCCAAGCATACCAATTAAAGCAATAAAGGAAGTGGTTTCGATGCCGACCATTCCTGCAATACTTAAGAGCAATAAAACTTTTAAAATGACACTGACTAGGGAGGATAAAAATGGGATGACATCTTTGTCAAGTCCCGAACGTTCCATTGCTTTTTGAGCAAAGCGTGTGATCCCGCCGATGATCCAAAGTCCAATGATCAATACGAATATCGCACCTACTAGCTTAGGAGCCCATGCAATGAGGTTTTCGACTAAAGTTCCGAGTTTTTCCGTGATCAGTTCCATCATTTTAAGTTTTCATTAACAAATTTCAAACACACTTCTGACGGACTAATCTAGAGAAGTAACAATATTCTTTCGGATATTTGGAAAAATGCAGATTTTATAGGAAATATATCAGGAAATACTATCCATCAGCCAACGAGGAAGCCAAAGGACGAGATCCGGCAGGAGAATGATCAATAACAATACGATTAGCATGGGCACCAGAATAGTAAAAACTTCTTTCAAGGTATCAACCACCCTCACCCCTCCTAACGCACAAGTAATCAGCAAGCAAAGTCCATAGGGCGGCGTCACCAAACCGAAGGCCAGGGAGACAACTCCAATGATTGCAAAATGTATTGGGTGATAGTTGGCTGCTTCAGCCACTGGCCAAAGGACTGTTCCAAGAATAATGATAGCTGGAATGGCGTCTATAAACATACCGATCACCAAGAAACTCAAGGCGATTACTAGCCCTGTAGCAACAAAGCCCATCGAAAGCCCCGCCAACTGACTCACTAACACTTCTGGCACCTTAAAAAAGGCCAATAGAAAGGCAAAAGCAGAGGCTGTACCTACGGCAAAAAGAGCAATGGCTGAAAAACGAGCCGATTCATAGAATACTTTGGTCAACCCCTTCCAATCCAGTTTTTTATACACGACCATACCTAAGAGTAGGCTGTACAAGACCGCGACTAAAGATGCCTCAGTTGGTGTGAAAAAGCCCGCGGAAATCCCACCGACGATGATCAATGGTGTGAGCAAGGCTAAGAAGGCATGGCCGAGAGAGCTGGTGAACTCTTTGCGGGTAGCCAGCGGATATCGAGGATAATTTCTTCGCTTCGCATAAATGTAGACCGCGACCATCATAGAGACTCCGATGGCAATTCCGGGAAGGACACCCGCTAAAAATAAGCCCCCAATAGAAACCGACATCACTCCACCCCAAATAATCATCAATACACTGGGTGGGATGATCACGCCCATTACAGAGGAACAGGCAGTTATAGCTACAGAAACTGGCGTATCAAAACCTTCCTTTCGCATGGCAGGAATCATAATGGCTCCAATCCCGGCCGAGTCCGCGGTTGAAGATCCTGAAATCCCAGCAAAAAGCATACTTACGGTCACATTCACATGACCAATGCCCCCAGGTAAATGGCCAACTAGTGCCTTGGCAAAACGAATTAAACGATCGGTGATTCCCGCTGCGTTCATCAAGTTGGCAGCTAACAAGAAAAAGGGTACTGCTAGCAGTAGAAAGGAGTTATAAGCCTTAAACATCTCCGTGAATAGCAAAGTCACACTAAGGCGTTCGTGTAATAAGTAGATGGGCACGGTAGCAAGCCCAAGGGCAAAAGAAACGGGAACGCGAAGCAATACCAACACAAAGAAGGAAATAAGCAAAATCAAAGCAATCTCAAGGGGTCCCATATCTAATTTTCTTTTGCAAGGTCGAAGTGATCGTATAGCTGCTCTACTAGAAAGAGTATCCAACTAGCACCAGCAAGGGGCCACGCAATGTAAATGGCAAGCATTGGGAGACCAGAGATTTCCGAATATTGAGTAGAACCAAATTCAGCAAACTGCCAACCTCCGATCAGAAAAACGATAGAAATCAATAGCATGAGCACCAATAGCACGAGCTTGATTCTCCGTTCCCAAACCACCCCTAAATTCGGCAGCAGATCTACTTTGAAGTGTGTTTTTTCACGGACGGCCACGATGGCACCGAGCATGATCACCCAGATAAAAGCAAATCGGGCGATCTCCTCCGTCCAAATGTACCTTGGGATAATGGGTATGAAACGAGACAATACTTGCAGTAATACAGGTATGGTCAGGAGCATCAACATCAAAGTCAATAGCACTTGTAGAAACTCAAAATATTTCTGTATCAGGATTCTCATTCGATGGCATTAATCGCTTCCAATATATCTAATGCCCCAATCTCGGTGGCATAGGCGCGCTTTACGGGCGCGGCAAGTTCTAATAGTTTTTCCCTTTCTTCAAATTCGTGCGTGGTGACTTTACCCTCCTCTACTAATTGCTTCATCAGCGGATCATCAATTGCAATCTCGTAATTGCGCTCGAATTCCATGGCCTCTTTACCCGCTTTGCGGATAGCTTCTTGTAGATCAGCAGGTAACTTGCGAAAACGCTTACCATTGAAAAATAGTGGGCGTATAATTATCGATACGGCTGCTAAGGAAACTTGATCTGCAACTTCAAACCATTTGTACTTTTCAATAGCACTAGCCGAATTTTCAGCACCTTCGATCACCCCCGTCTGTATGGCGTTGTACACCTCAGCTCCGCTAATGACCGTGGGTGTAGCGCCTACCGCTTCGAACATCCTGGATTGTATCGGAGAACCCATCACTCTCATGTAGAAGCCCTCTAACTCTTCCATATTCCGGATCGGCTTTCGTCCAACCAAATGCCGCTTCTCCCCTCCCCCGTATCCGAGGATCAAAACATCAGCACGTTGACTTACGGCTGCTTCGACTTGTTCAAAGATTCCGCTGTCCATTGTTTTGAGATAATGATCGGTATCCCTGAATAGAAAGGGAACATCCATGATAGTCACTAGGCGTGAGAAGGTAGAGGCGTGAGAGGGTGATGCAATGGCAAAGTCTACTACGGCACCAATATTCATATAGTTGAAAAAATCCTTCTCCTGTCCCAATTCACTGTTCTTATGCAGGATGAATTCCAACTTTTTGGGGCCTTGGTAGTATTGTTCAACCAGTTCTGAAAATTTAACCAAGGCTTTGGTATAGGAGTGCTCATCATCAAAAATACAGGCGCCATGTAGTCGGATCACATCTGAACGATCCTGAATCGCCGTGATTTGCACAAAACCTATGCAGATAAAGACTACTGCAAGGAGAGTTAAAACGGTATTTCTTAGCGCTACAGAGTTGTAGGCCATAGGCTTGCTACTTGTTTAATTGGTTCTTAATGGCCTTTAAAATAGATTTTTAAGGTTAAAGGACCAAAATATCCGAACTTGAGCTACGTTTACCAGTCTAGCTGTTCCAAATTAGCTTCAATCTGGGCGCGGTTTTCCTCTTCCCATGTCGGAAGTTGCAAATGCTGTCCTAAGGTAGTCTCTTCTTCATCGACACCAAAACCCGGAGGAATAGTAGCTACCTCAAAAAGTACCCCTCCAGGAATTCTGAAGTAGATTGACTGGAAATACTTGCGGTCTTTTATCTCCGTAACCTTAAAACCTAAATCGTGGACCAGTCGCTCTCGTAAAGCGGCAAGTTCTGCTTCTGAATCAAGCCGCCAAGCTACGTGATGTACAATACCCATTCCATTTTTCCCACGTACCCCATCCGGCTCCTCCATTACATCAATATACTGTCCGGCTCCCCCATCCTTGGCTTGAAATCGGCTGATATTCCCCGATTGCTCGTTCAATTGGAAACCAAACTCCGTGGTGAGAAAGTCTAGCGTAGGCACAAGTTCCTTTACCGCTACACTGACATTGAAAATGCCTCTCAGCGCCATCTCCAATGAAATATCTTCCCTTCTCCACGGAGACCTGGGGTCGTCATTAGTTCCAATGATCTCAAGTCCTAAGCCTGAGGGATCCTTAAATTGTAGATGAACCCTTCCAAAACGATCCACTAGTTGAGCAGATACACCCGCAGCAGTCAATCTTTCTTTCCAAAAGAGCAGGGAAGCACTGGGGGCCGAAAAACCCGTCCTTGACACTTGTCCAGTACCGGGAATTCCAACTCTAATCCCTTGCCCCGCATAGGGAAAGGTGGTCATTATAGTACCCGGAGCACCTTCCGCCGTGCCATAATAGAAATGGTATACTTTATTATTATCGAAATTCACGGTCTTTTTCACTAGCCTTAAGCCCAATAGCTGAGTATAAAAATCATAATCCGCTTGTGCATTACTTACCGTAGCAGTAACATGATGAATGCCTTGTATGAGGTGGGTCGTATCCATTCTATCCTTCAATTTTAGTTTTTAATGCTGACAAGAGCAAGTTCTCACATTTAACAATGGCTGAACATGCTGAAATGTCGCCTTATCCTATAAAAATGTCGGTTGAACGGGAGCACTTCAAAAAGCACCTAAAGATTGTGTGGCACTTTTCAATATCGAGAAGGAAACTTTATCTTTGCCAGCCAAAAATAATATCCTATGAGGCGACGGTTTTTCTTTCTATTATGCCTAAGTTTTGGCCTTTCTTTCTGTGCTAGAACGCCGGAAACAGTGGTGGAATTCTGTCTTAAACTAGATGAATCTGGTCAATGTCTAGAACCCTCCAAGAGCTTCAGTTATGGAAGTAAGATTTATGTATCCTGTCATTCAGAGATACCCTTTGCGGGGTCTAGAATGAAAGGCAATATCTACTTTATCCAGGATGGGGAAAGAATTTATTTCAACTACAAAGAATTTACCCTCACTCCTGGAACACAGACGGTACAAACCTATATCCCATTCGATCAATTTGGGGGTAAAGGAGAATTCTATGTTGAATTTGTGGATGAAAATGGCGAGATTCTGGGGGGAAATGATATGAAGATCTTAGAATAAGCCAAAATTAATGTTAGCAAAGATATTTACCGCCGGTTGGTTGGTCAATGTACTTTTGTTTGGGTTGGTATTCCTACTGGCACAACATGTTGTGTATCAGATTATTTTTCGTTCTCTAGTGGGCGCTCCAAAGTCTTACTACCATAAGGATCTAATTCACTGGCAAAGAAAAGCTTCTTTTTTAGGAGCGGTGATTTTTGCACCACTATTTGAAGAATGGATGTTCACCTATTTGGCTTATGCCAGTTTTCTGCGATACGCTGCTCCGGGGCAAGAAGGTTGGGTTATTTTCTTTGTGGGGCTGTTTTTTGCCCTCTTGCATTTTCCTGGTGATTTCCAGCGAATGGGTAGACGTTTAACTCCTTGGATTATCTATCGCCTGTTCAAATTTCAGTTGGATCGGCTTTTTTTCTCTTTAACAGCCTTCTTTATTTATCAGTTAACGGGTCAACTAATCGTGACCATTTTACTTCATTATTTAATCAATGGCATCGTTTCTGTCTACAACTTTGACTTAGAGGATAATGGCTGGATGCCAACCAAAGGAGATGGGCGCTTGATCTTGATTCGTTTAATCAATATCGGACTCGCCTTTTGTGCAGTTTACTTCATGTATCAGGCCTATCCACTCGTTGGCCTAAGCCTGTTGCCCTTTGCCATTTTTTCAATATCGGACTACATCTATTGGCACCGGAAGACTGCAACTGCTTAATGGGCGATGTCCTCCGGTGCAATCACCGATAGTGATCAAATGCATAGTATTGTTCGCAGCAAGGGCTTGGAAAGAGCCTGGGGTGCTCTGGTCTTGATACCTCCACTACCTAAATGTTTATTCATATTTGAGCAGGAATTCTGGGTTAATCACCTTGAAAGAAACTCGCCCCGCTGCATCCCTTTGTTCCTCCAAGGGTCGGATAACCAAGCCTTCCCGACGGACGGGCTTGAGCACGGACTTTCCGATAGAAAGCTGGACCAGCTCAGCAATTTTATTGGTCAAGGCATAATTCCTCTCCAAAACCGGAACACTTTCAAGTCCCATTGTAGAAAGCAAGGCTTGGAATTCCTGAAAACCTAGATAGCTATAATTTTGAATATCAAAAGCATTGAAAAAGTACACGGTTTGCCCCTTTATGCCATATTTATTTCCTTGGATTCCCTCCCCTACAATCTCTCCTTGCAAGGCAATGTCGCGATCTAGCGCGCTCAATTTCTTTGCTAGTTCAGTTTTTTCAGCAAATTTCCAAAGACTGTTCTTAGGGTCAGGCAATAACTCCAAGTTTCGACTGCAGACACCAAATTCACTATCACGCCAGTAGTAGGTAGCAGAAGATCCATCTAACTTTTCGGTTACGTAGCATGCTTTTCCGTGAAAGGCATCTAACCTATCTTGCAGAATCTGCACCCTGGTTTCATCCGTTTTTGGAAACCATGCAGGAAATGGTCCTTTAGCAATCCCAGCTAGGTTGGCGGGCATCGGTGGTTCGTATTTACGGACTCCTAATGCTTCGGTTACCTCCTTACCTTCAACAGGCTCGACCCCATCCGGCAGTACTGACAAGGGGAAGCAAATTCCTTGGGATATCTGTCCTCTTAGGCGAACGGTTCTAATCCGCATTCCATAGGCTTGTAGAAATGCAAATGCGGGCTTGTCCGGCAGTAGCGAATCGATCTCACAGTAAACGCACAGATCTCCTGCCTGGAACTCTCCTTTTTTCACTACAACATCCCAACCGAGCACGCTTGCTTTTACAATCGCATCTGCGCCAGCGATCGGTTCCAATTTTCTAATTCTCTGAATACTTGCCAACTGTCTCATGGTAATAATTTTTAAAGCGCGGAAATAGGTATGCAAACTGCTCCCAAAATACGGTGTACAGCTATTGTCCAGAACTTTCTAGCACAGGAAATAGTTCCTGAGGCTTCATTTCCATCCCCTTTTCATTATTTTTATCATCATAACAAGTATGCAAAATGAAGAATCAACAACTATTTCTCACCTGGCTACTAGCCATACTGAGCTTCTCTGCTCCAGCACAAACCGACCTACTCGTAGAAGCAGAAAGATTCCTGGACAAAGGCGGTTGGGTTACAGATCCACAGTTTATTGAACAAATGGGATCTTCCTATCTGATGGCACACGGCCTTGGTTTGCCGGTTAAGGATGCCAGTACTGAAGTTCGATTTAAGAAAAAGGGTGATTACCATGTCTGGGTTCGTACCAGAAACTGGGTGCCAGGAAAGTGGGATCCTCCTGGGCGTTTTCAATTGTCAGTGAATGGAAAGAAGTTCGAAAAACAACTAGGCATTGGCCCGGAGTGGGATTGGGAATACGTGGGAGCGATAAAGATCGATCAGCGAAAAAGCCAATTGGGATTACACGATCTCACTGGCTTCAATGGGCGTTGTGATGCCATTTACTTCAATCAGGAAAAGAAAGCTCCGCCTAGCGAACTGGAAGCACTTACTAACTGGAGAAGTACCATGTTAGACGAAACAACCAAACCCACAAAGACTAAAAAATACGACTTGGTGATTACGGGTGGTGGACTGGCGGGTTGTGCTGCGGCAATCGCTGCGGCAGAAAGAGGCCTGAAGGTGGCCTTGATCCATGATCGCCCTGTACTAGGGGGAAATGCAAGTAGTGAAATTCGGGTTCACACCTTAGGGATTTATGGAAAATTTGAGCGAATTCTTAAGCAAATCGATACGGAGCACTATCCAAACGGATCGGCTGAAGCTAAAAAAGATCAGATTAGGCGGGATGAAAACATGAAGAAATACCCAAATATTGATCTGCATCTTAACTGGCGAGCCTATGGTGTCGGGGAATCAAATAGCACCATAGAATATGTCGATGCCAGGCATACCAGTACGGGAGAGCGAATTAGATTTAAAGCCCCGCTGTTTGTTGACTCCACCGGAGATGGCTGGATCGGTTACTGGGCCGGCGCGGATTACTCTTATGGTAGAGAAAGTGTTCACCAATATGGCGAGGCCTGGGATGAATGGGGTGAACTCTGGAGTCCAGAAGAAGCGGATGACTTTGTAATGGGTTCCTCTGTTTTATGGCAAACAAGTAAGAAAGAACAGGAACAGCCGTTTCCTTCGGTTCCCTGGGCTTGTGAAATTGCCGATGGGCACCAGGCCATTGCTGGGGAGTGGTACTGGGAATTTTCTAGGAATGACTTACATCAAATTCATGATGGGGAGGAAATTCGAGACCACATGTTGCGAGCTATTTTTGGTTCCTATTCCAATGCTCGAATTGATCCAGAGAATCGAAAATATCGTTTGGATTGGGTGTCTTATCTTCTCGGGAAACGAGAGTCTAGACGATTAGTAGGAGACCATGTTTTTACCTTTAAAGATGTGACAGATCAAGTTAAATTCCCAGATGGGGTGGTTCAGGAAATCCGGGAGGTAGATGTGCATTTTCAACAAAATCTTACCGATGAGAATAAGCCTGACTTCCTTTCTAAGGCGTTATTCTTCCATACGGATATGTATTACATCCCGTACCGAAGTTTATATTCAAAGAATATTAACAATCTCTTCATGGCCGGTCGTTGTTTCAGCTGTTCTCATGTCGGTCTAGGCGGCCCTAGAGTGATGCGAACCACGGGGCAAATGGGAGCAGCAGTGGGCTTTGCAGCTGTGCTTTGCAAAAAATATAAAGCGAATCCAAGGCAGATTTATACGGATCATTTAGAAGAGTATATGCAATTAATTGAAGCGCAACAATGATCAGAATTCTTAGCCTAGGCTTTTTATATCTTCTCGTCTCACGAAGCCATAATGATCACGACCCCAAATTCTTTGCCATGGACAAGGAATACTTGGAGATCGTCGGTGAAGAGGAGGCCTTCCTTATTCAAGGAGGAGATTCTAGTCTGCAGCACATGGTCTATCTTTTAAGAGATACTAATCAGCAGGCTAGCTTGTTTTATGCGCCCATCGTCACGCCGGTGTGTATCGATGGAAAGTGCAAACCTGTTCATATCAGTTTGTATTGGAACCTCATTGGTAATTATGTGGGTTATGCCTTGCCGCCTACCATACCGCTGAGTAAATATGATCACGAATCTTTTGAAGAAGGGGATTACCTGCGTTTGCATCAGTTGCTGATGGATGACAAGTCCGTGCTGAAACGGAAAACGCTGGATGATTTATTTGACAAGAACGCTAACCCAGAAAAGAAAGTAAGATATAAGGGAGAAGAAATCGATGGCGTCACAGGTGCCACCCGGAAGGAAATCAAGGAGTCCTTGGTGGCTGGCGCTTTGTATTCTTGTTATACGATCTGGCACTTAGCACATGGAGAAGTAAAAGATCAAATTGAATCCTATGCCAAAGCGCAAGGCAAAGAATTACTGGAGACGGCATTACTATATAGTCCTTATCGAGACTATCAGCACTTTGCCATACGGGGGCTAGATAGTCTCGATCTGCTGAAAAACATGAAACGCATCACCAGTATTTTGCCAACGACAGCCCCCCTGACAAGAAGTTATTTACTTAAAAAGTTACCCAAGGGAGCATTTGCAGATCCGCGTTACGCCACTCTCCTCTACAATACCCTCCCTGACCTAGATCTGAATGCTAAAACACTCCTGATTCGCCGCTTGTCCTACGCTTCCGATCAAGGTATCGAAACTTGCTTTAGGCATTTATCTGTCCTATCCAAGAATCAAATCAAGTATTGCCTCAAATTTTTGGAACAGCATCCAGATAAGAAAACTGATCGTGTGCAAGCGCTCTTGGGCATACTTTCGGAGAATGAGGACTTTTCATATAGCTATCTTGTCAAGGCCTTTTTAGATAAATAGGGCCGTTTCTCCTCTGTCCTTCCATCCTTGATCTCGCCGCTCAATTAAACAAATTGGGTTTAGGAGTCATTACATGAACGGGAAAAGAATATTTTTGCGCCATGAGTGACACGCCGAAGTCAAAGCTTACCCAAGAAATATTGACAGATAATGTCTGGAAACTGCTTTGGAGATTGTCCATGCCAGCGATCATTGGTATGTCTATCAACGGAATTAATGCCTTTGTTGATGGCTTATACGTCGGGCAGTTTTTGGGGCAAGAGGCTTTGGCAGCTGTGTCGCTAGCTTTTCCTTTGATGATGGTGACGAATGGAATATCCGCCATGATCGGTGTTGGGTCCTCTTCCCTACTAAGCATTGCTATTGGGGCCGGCGATATGGATACACAGCGGAAAATCTTCGGCACGATGACAGCCTTATCCCTGATCACTTCGGTGATTTTATCCATCCTCGGAATCATCTTTGCACCCCAACTAATTGGATTTTTAGGAGGTACCGGTGAGATTTTGAGCTTAGGGGTGATCTATTATCGGATCATGATGATTGGTGCCTTCTTTCGGATTTTTGCGGTAGCAGCTAATACTTTGATTAGGGCGGAAGGTAAGATTAAAGAGGCAATGGTATTCTCTATTGCTGCGGCCCTGCTAAACATTATCCTTAATCCCATTTTTATCTATTATTTGGATGGCGGAATTGCTGGAGCAGCCTGGGCCACAGTGGTCGCCATGTTCATATTTAGCCTACTAGGCATCTGGTACTTTTGGGCAGGAAAAGCCAATTACCCCGTTTCCCTACGGACCTACAGTCTTTCGCGAGGGCTGCTGCGTCCCATCTTGAGTGTTGGGGTGTCTGCCATGATGCTTCAATTAATGTTCTTTGTTCAGCAGGTCCTTGTTTTTAGACTATTAGCTCAATATGGTGACGACTGGGATATTGCCTTTATGGGTAGCTCTTATCGAGTTTTATTGCTGATCTTATTTCCGAGTTTTGGCTTTGCCCAAGCCTTGCAACCCGTTGTAGGTATTAACTTTGGTGCCAAGCAGTACGATCGAGTGCGTTCTTCATTTACCAGCTTTGGGCTAAGTGCTACGGGACTAATGACGCTGGTTTGGGTGTTCATCATGTGGGCCCCAGAAGTTTGCCTCTCCTGGATGATGCCAGATGCTACCTTTACTGCAAAAGATCTCTGGGATTTTCGTATGATGATGTTGACCTTGCCTACTTTTCCAATCTTCTTCATGACGACGACTATGTTTCAAGCCATTGGAAATGCCCGGATCGCCGGCTTCTTGATCGTAGCACGCGAATTGCTGCTTTTTGTTCCCATTGTAATCGTTCTTCCTTTATTTTATGGAGTTAGTGGGATCTACTACACCGGGGTTCCTGTCAATATCATTGTATTGGTG
>JAHQWA010000611.1 GCA_019634045.1 Saprospiraceae bacterium | reverse complement strand
CCCAAATTAAACGAGAAGCCTAAAAAGTATCCCATTTCATATACCCTACGAGTCGGTACATTGGATTCATCGAAGTTGTCGCCAACTTCAAAATCTTGCCCGAGGCGTTGTATACGTCCTCCCATCAGCCCGGTGCTGATGACTACTCGTTGTCCTTTACCTAAAATGATGCTGGGCCCGAGGAAATACGTTTGGCCAGAGGTTTCCCCTCCAATAGCCACGCCCAGTCCAAAGGAGCCACCTAAGGAAACGGAGCCTTGACCTTGTCTATAGAAATGAATGAAGGAGGTGACAATAGGTAAGAAGGCGTCTCCATCTTCGGCACGGATTTGGCCGTCCCGACTGTAATAATTCTGGGGGCGATCAAAATAGCCACCGAAACTTATACCGACGCTGGCGTTTACCTTTATCCCGCCATAGGTGGGGAATTCAATGGGAGCAATTTCTTTTTTCTTCAAATTTTTGACTTTAGCCGAATCATTAGGGCTAAGCGTAATCTTGAGTTTTACTTCATCTTCCTTAGGTGTAAAAGTATAAGTATAGGCAAAAGGGTGATTTTTAAGCTCTTCGTAGGTATATCGCACAGACATCAAATCCTTTATGTCCCAATTCTTTAGTTCGCTGGCTTGTTTGGTCATTGTAGTGACCTGTTCTTCAAAATTGGTCGCGGTTTGTTTAACCCTATCGTAGGCAAGGACTAGGGATTGTTTTTCTGCGGGGGAGGGGAGCGGTAGGGAAATCAAGGAATCTTTGATCAATTCCAAGATTAAGATCTCTTTTTCCAATTCCACGACCAGTTCTTTATACTTATTGATCTTTTGGTTCAGTTTGGATCTGATATTACCTTTCTTAATCACTTCGCTTAGATCTAAATCTTCTGGTTCTTGATCATCAAATACTCGATTGAGGTATTCTAGAGATAGTCGCTTGATTTGCTCTGGTCTAAGTTGGGGATTGTATTTGAGTTGATCGATCTCCGCGACCATAAATTGATTTTCTGCGAAGATGGTGATATCTGATTCTATGGAGGTGGTCTGGGTGGAAATCCGTTGTTCCTTACGGATGATATTTTTTAAAGAAGATGAATAGGCGGTGCTCAGGCGGCTATAAGTTTTGGCTAAGACCGTGGCTTCTGCAGCGGCAAAATTGGAACCTCCTTCCTCGTTGTTGGCTAGCCAATCTACACTATTTTGCACGGAACTACCTGAACCTTCTGACTGCCCTGCAGTAGATAACAATTGGGAGAGCAGATTTTTATTACCTACCTGAAACATCTTTCCAGACCCTGCTGAAGGGACCGTTACATCTTTTTCTTCTAGATCTATGGATAGGTCATAGAGAAAGTCGTTGTAATTTACAACGTGCAATTTTACGGGCTTACCTTTCTGGAAGCTAGGCTCCGCGGTTAGTTTCCCGTTTTGCACATAATAGAGGGAATCAGCCGATACATCGTAATAAATATGAATGTTTTGAGCGGATAACAGACTGCAAAAGCAGCCGCAGATTAGCAGGGAGAGTGTTCTCATGTTAGGTTACTTTTTTAGGCGTTGGCCGGAATTAATTCTTATAATTGGCCGAAAAGTAGGAGGAGTACTTTTGGATTGGATTGCTAATATAGCCAAATTATTTTACTTTACTTGGGAAGGTTTGTTTATCTTGATCTGTTAAAATGATAGAGGTAGTATGTGGAATAAGGTGTACAGGCCACATAGTATTATCGTGACCTGTTTAATTTTTGTTTTCATTGGGTTTTTGGAATTGATTAGGTTCAAAACACACTTTTTGGATCCCTTTAATCACGGTATTCAAGAGTATGAGATTACGGATATTGTTTATACTCAACTAAGCAAGCCGAAAGCGGAATATGACTCAAACGTCAGAATTGTTCATATAGGAAATACGAACCGGGAACAATTGGCCTTGATGATTGATCGAATCGCCGCGGCTGGCGCGAAGGTGATTGGTGTGGATGTTATGCTTGACGGTCGTATAGATTCTGTCAATGATGAGCGACTGCGTGCGAGTATAGAAAAAGCTGGCAACGTAGTACTTGCCAGTGAGTTACATAAGTTTGAAAGGGAAGAAAAGAAGTTTGATTCCTTAATCAGTACAGACAGCCTGTTTGCAGCCCATGCCAGCTTAGGTTTTATTAATTTTCCCTCCAATCATACGAAAACCATCCGTTACTTCAGTCCGCAAGAAGCAGTCGGAGATAGCTCGGTTTTGGCCTTTTCTATGGCTGTGCTGCATCAATTTGCTCCGGAGGCAGTAGAGAAATGTTTGAGAAGACAAAAGGATGTAGAAAAAATACACTACAAGGGAGACCTACAAAGTTATGTGCATTATCCTACCGAATTAGTGACCGATACGACGATTGCTATCCAAGACCTACGAGAGGTATTAGAGGATAAGATTGTATTGATGGGATACATCGCCGAGAAGGATACGGAAAACCCACTCAAGGATAGGTTCTATACACCACTCAATAAGAACTATGCTGGGAAATCGATTCCAGATATGTATGGAGTGATCATTCATGCCAATATCATTAGTATGGTACTGGAAGGACGCTATATTCGTGAGCTACCGGAATGGCTAATCTGGCTCATAGCAGTGATATTTTGCTATGTGAATGTGTTCTTTATCCATGAGATTTACGAAAAATTTCATCCCGCATTTCACGGTATCACGCGCAGTCTGCAGCTGATCGAATGTATGGTGCTATTCTTTTTATTGGGGATATTGTTTTATTATTTTCGATTACAAATCGACTTCGGGATAGGCATATTAGCGCTTTTACTGGCCTATGATATTATTATGATATACGAAAGCCTATTACTGAAGAAGATTCCGTTTTTGCAGAAGATCAAGGATAAATTTTAGCAAAGAAAGACCCGATTTGGAGACTTTGGCCGGATTTTTGCATATTTCAATCGTAAAACCTTGCGTTTTTATCGACCTGAGCCTACTTTTGAAGTATTCATACACTTTAATCTCCTCAAATACAATGTGATCCTCCATTATCTTTCAGACGGACAATCATTTCAAGGATTAGGTCTGATGTCTTTTACTAAAGTTTTCTAATTTTAAATGCTCTTCTCGCTTCATGATCAGATAGTTGATGTCAAACATAGGCTATACTGGCTGTGGATTCAATCTAATAACAATATCTCCTGAAATCCTAGACCACGATCATAGTCTGATGACAATAGATTCGCCAAGCCGTGGGTCTTACGTCCCTTATATAAATTCACAATACTAATTATACAACATAAACATGAATCGATCTTTTTTCACTGCAGCTCTACTTTTTTTCAGCACTCTGCTGATTGGGCAAGAAAAGGTAACCGTGCTCACGGTCACTGGGCACGTGAATTACTTTACTGGCGCAAGCAATATCGGAAAGCGTGTCTTACCCGGGCAACTCCTACCTGCAATAGGTTTTTTGCGATGTGATGATGGGGCTAGTGCGATGTTGATATTTAATGGCCAGCGCTATCCAGTAAAGAGTCAGGAAGAGTTGGACCTCAAGAAGATTCCCAAAGAAAAGAAACGCGGGAATAGAATGGGCTACTTGGGGCGTTTCTTCAAATTTATCGGATCTTCAGTTAATAACACCGAGGACAATGATAAATTAGAAAAGCACCATGAGCGATATATGACTTCCGTAGGAGGAGTTCGAGGTTTTGGACAAACGGAAGCCGCGATCAAAACCTTCGGCTACTTATCGGGGCCGATTGGGGGAGGTACGGTTACCTTCCACTGGAAGTATGCCGGACAGGTGCCTTTCTACGCCTTCGAAATTTGGAAGGAAGGAGAAGAAGAACGGCTAATGATGGCTAAGGTACGAGCTAATCAAATAGATGTAGATCTTGATCAATTGAGTATCAATCCCGGCGAGGTTTATCATTGGAAGGTTACAGCTACTGCTAAAGATGGAGAAGAAGTGTCAACCGTTGAAGTGCCCTTTAGTCTAGAATCGGAGGCCCTGGCTGAGCTATTGTCGGGTAGTCGCTTAGAGAAAATGCAAGAAAAGGTTGAAGAGGGAGAAAAAGAATTGGTAGTTCTGCAACAGCTACAGGAGCAAGGGTTTAAACATGCGGCTTATAGTAAATATGAATCAATGCTTCAACAGGATGCTGACAATTTATTAGTCAAACGTCTATTTGCATCTTTTCTAGTAGAAAATAATGATTTAGAGAGAGCTAAAGCATTAATTGCAGGAATCCAGTAGCGCAATAAGCTACACCTAAATTTGCCAAATTGACTGCATGAAAAATTCCCTTTTCATATTACTTGCTGTATTATTATTAGTTGGGGAGCTACAGGCTCAGGCTCACCAAAAGATCTTTGCCTACGGCTTGAGTAATTGGTCGAAGTACCAGCCACAACCTGTCACCAGCTACAAAAAAGAGGTGGCGAGAGAGGTGTACAAACGATTAATTCGTGCAACTGGCGATTACAATACAGCTGTTCCCACCTTTGTCATGAACAACGGAACGGAAGTCGTGGCTTGGATGGACCCGGAGGCTGCCGTGATCGGTTTAGAAGAGAAAGCCTACGATATCTGCACCAGTTTTGGGGCAGACTCCTTGAATGCATTAGCCGCTATATTGGCTCATGAGGTTATCCATCATTATGAGAAACATGATTGGAATCGTCATTTCGCCCAACAAAATCAGCTGGAAGCAGCGGTAAGCATGGAGGAAATCCTACCTTATGAAACGCAAGCGGATCATTTAGGCGGTTTACTCGCTTTCTCAGCGGGCTATGATACCTATCGCGTGAACGCGAAATTCTTGTCTGAGGTCTATGAGCAATACGGTTTTGATACTAAACTACGGGGTTATCCTAGCTTGGATACGCGAATAGAAATGGTAGAAAACACAGTGAAGGAGCTATCGCAGATCAAAAAAGTCTGGGAAACTGCTCGTTTGTTGAGTTTGATTGAAGAACATACACTGGCTGCCACCTATTACAAATATCTTTTAAAGACTTATCAAGGATATGAGGTCTACAATAATGCGGGGGTAAATGCGGCTTTAGCAGCTCTACAGTTATTTGAAGCGGAGGAATGGTCCTATGTTTTACCCTTGGAATTAGATGGGAAGGCGCGCTTGGATCAGGTTAAGTTTCGGGCACCGGATGATAAGCTTGTCAAGCGGCAAGAGTTATTGGATCAGGCCGCAAGGTATTTTGAAAGTGCTGGTTTGCTGCGGAAAAACAATCCTATGGTATTGGTTAATCAGGCCTGCATTCTTTTATTGCAAGGAGAATCGGAAGATGCCTATGATATGGCTAGAAAGGCGATTCGAAAGTGCAAAAAAGAGGAGCAAGCCAGAGAAAAGGGCTATGCACAAATTGTACTAGGTATCGCTGCTGCTGAACTAGAGGAGTTAGAAGAGGCAGAAGAATGGTTGAATAAGGGAAGCCAGACTCATCCAGACCTTGCTAGCTCAAATTTGCATATCTTGAAAGGTACTCATACGGGCAGTATCCCTCCTAAGGATGGCAAGGGAAAGGAGAGAATAGAAGATATTGATTTACAAGACTTTTTGATGGACGCTGAATTGGATACCACTTTTGAAATTGGTAGCGAAGATCAAATCATTGGCTTGCGCTCTTTTGAGACTTCGGATTTATTCTTACATTTTCGGCAGGGAGAGGAGGGGATAGAGTACGTCGTATTCCATCAGACGGCAGTTGATTATGAACAAGGCTCAGCCAGAGGCATCAAGATAGGTGCTTCGCAAGCAGAGGTAGAGGAGGCTTATGGCCGTCCGAATACAGCCTTGCAACTAAGCAATGGTCAATGCCTACACTATAAACTACTAAAATTGCTATTCTTCGTTGATGCGCAAGGTAAATTGACGCATTGGACCACCTACGAAAAGGAACTCTTTTAACTTGTTGTTTTGATTGCTCCCTAGTAAACGAAGAACAGACTCTTTATTCAAACCATAAACTCAAACTATGCGAAGCGTGCATTTACTCCTCCTATTCTTGTTGTCGCTTAGCGTTTCCGTTACGGCGCAAGATGACTTCATGGTCGCCTTTAGCGTGAGCGGCAAGGTCAAGTACAAGGCAGGAAAGAAAGCTAGAGCAAAAAGGCTAAAGCAAAGTACTTTGCTTTTTCCCGAAGCAATGGTCAAGGTTAAAAAGAAGGCTTCTTTAAGCCTCTACTACGGCCGTGAATATCAGACCCTAGATAAAAAGGGTAAATATTTTGTCTCGGATCTGATGAAAGAAGCCGATGGTAAAAGGGCGCGCTTCGTGGCGCCATTGTTCGACGATTATCTGATGGCCTCAGCAGGAGACAAAGGCGGGAAAGAAGGCAGAGGTGGTATTGGTTTTGGTGATTCTCGATTCAAAATTGTTCCCTTTCAACCCTATCACAAAGGAGAGGAAAGAGGCAAAGTCAGCGGGCCAGAGATCAAATTCCGTTGGCAGTCAAGAAAAGAGGTAGATCCATCCATCAAGACCTTTAAGTTGAAAATTATTAAGCGAGGTGGAGATGTAATTCACGAGACCACGGTCGAAGGTTTTGAATATATCCTCAAGGTAGCTGATATCTCTCTCGAATACGGTAACTATCGTTGGCAGGTAGAAGCTACTGCGGATTCTGACATATCTAGCCCTCAGGTAGCCTTCGCTTATGTAGATGCGGCAGAAGAAGCTAAAGTTCTGGAGCGCATGAAGAAAGATGAGGTCTATCAGATGGGAGATCCAGCGGCTAAGATCTTCTTTGAGGCGGCTCAGTTAGAAAAGAGCGGTTTTCATTATGCGGCATACGAACGCTACCTCATGGTCAATACGCAATATCCAGGTAATGAGGTGCTCAAGATGGCCCTGCAAAGATATCTGGAGCGGAACGACTTAGTTGAAGATGAATAAGTTTTTCCCTAATAAATAGAAGCTCTTCCCCTACTGCTCTAACCGTAGGGGAAGACTTCACGATTAGCCCTTAACCCCACACAAAAATGCTTACAAGATCTAGCATATTGCTATTGAGTCTAAGTCTTATGATGCCTTTTTTGGGCTTGGGACAGAAGACTTCTTTGAGTATCAAACCAAAGATAACTACCAGAGCTATTGTAGTTGGTGTATCAGATTATGCCGAAATTTCCGACCTAGAATTTGCGCACCGAGATGCGGAGGCCTTTGCTGATTTTCTGCGAGCTGAGACCAGCTGGAAGGTAGAGCCGGAAAATTTGCACTTGCTTCTCAATGAGGAAGCGACTATGCCCAAGTTTCACAAGGCCATGAAATGGTTGGTAGCTGAAACTAAGCCTAAGGATAGGACGATCATCTATTTTTCTGGTCATGGAGATGTAGAAGGTTCCGTAGGAGGACGCCTAGGGTATCTTTTATTACATAATTCTCCCCCCGTCGACTATCCGCTGGGAGGTGCCTGCCCCGTGGAATATTTGGATGCTATGATCGCTACGCTTTCGCAGGACAAACAGTCGGAGGTCATCCTAATTACGGACGCCTGCCGCTCAGGAAAATTAGCTGGAAGTGAAAACAATGGCCCGGGATTAACGAATCAAGCCATTGGAGAGAACTTTGGTGAGGTCATAAAAATAATGTCTTGTGCGAAGGATCAGTATTCTCTGGAACATAAGGATTGGGGCGGCGGTCGAGGACTTTTTTCCTATCACTTGATCAATGGATTGACAGGTTTGGCTGATGAAGATGAAGATGAAAAGATATTCATTTATGAGTTATCGGATTACTTGCCGCGTCAGGTACGAAAGGTTTCACGACAGTATGGAGAGTTGCAAATTCCGATTGTCATTGGACCGCAAGAAGTAGCTTTGAATACTGTTGATACGAATCAATTATTTGACTTGTATGCTGAGCTGGCTGCAGAAGAAGGCCAAACGATTAGCATGGCACCTGCTCGCAAGGGAGGAACGGAGCAGTTATCTGAGTTGAATGCAGGACTGGCCACAGAAGAGGGCCAAACGATGGGCATGTCGCCTGCCCACAAGGGAGGGACGGAGCAAATTGATAGTTCCTTTTTTCGGCTCTTGGAGCAATTTAATAGCTCGCTTGGTCAAGGCCATCTCCTCTATCCAACGGAGGCATCCGCTTACGCCACTTTGCAGCAGCTACAATCTTACTCAAGCTTTGATAGTCTGTTGAATGTTGCCACCAATAACCTAGCCGTTGCCCTGCAAGAAGAGGCGCAGGTCGCATTGAATAGCTACCTGAAGACACCAAGCAAGGAACTGGCCAAACGCTGGAGACAAAGCAATGTGTACCAGTTTTATCCCGAATATCTAGATCTGGCGGCTGATTTGCTGGGTGAAAAGGATTATTTCTTCCAGGATCTGCGCGCTAGAGCCAATTACTTTCGTGGCATCAACATTCGATTACTTGGAGAAAAGACCAAGGACCAACAGAAACTCCAGGAGGCCTTGGATATTCAGGTGGGAGCCCTGGAGACCCAGCCGAATTCGGGGCACACTTTGAATGAGGTAGGGTATATACTCTTCTTGTTAGATCGCAAGGCGGAGGCCGTAGATTACTTCAGACAGGCTGCAGAGGCTGTGCCTTCCTGGGTACTCCCACAGAGCAATCTAGCGGAGAGCTATCGGAAACTTGGGAAGTACGCGGAGGCAGAAACAGCAGCTCTAAAGGCTGTAGCCCTGGATTCTACCTTAGCCATGGCAGTCAACAATCTTGGACTTATCTATTTCATGCAGGAACGTGATGCCGAGGCGAAAGTTCAATTTGACAAGGCCGTGATCAAGGATCCCACCTACGCCGCTACCTATTTCAATCTGGCTAGCTGGCACTACTTCTACCAACAATATGATTTGGCAGAAACCAATGCTCAAAAGTATATTGCTTTACAAGCCAATGATGCTGGAGGGTATCAAATGTTGGGAAGAATCTATCGAGCTTGGAAGAAACCGCAACAAGGAGCAGCGGCCTTTCAGAAAAGCCTGGATCTCAATCCAGCGTTTGACCTAGCACTCTATAACTTCGCGGCTTTGCAATATGAGCAGGGCTTGTACCAGGAAGCTATTGAACTATTGCTAAGATATAAGGCGCTTGATCCTTCCGATACTGATGTGCATTGGCTATTGCTTTGTTGCTATGCTTTACAGGAGAACTACGATAAAGCTTTATCCACCTTGACAGTACTGCTGGAAGATCTAAAATTTGACGACCAAGAAAGCCTGGAATCAGATGATGATCTCAAGCAATTGCGGGCGTTAGCGGAATACCAAGCTCTGATCAAGCGCTATTTCCCTGATAAATGATCGGTACAACATCTAAATCACATACTAATTAATCACATTATGTTACGCACCTTAAAACTACTTTTCCTTCCCCTATTTTGCCTATTAACAGGGCTGCTGTTGGCTCAGACTACGGGCTATCAATATATTGCTAAATCAGGCGCTGAAGCGGAGATGAAATTGATGAGCGAAGGGCCGGATTACAAGATCGCCAATGAGGTATTCCAGAAGTTGGTAGAAGCTCGTGGTGATTTTCGATTTGAAGTGCCAGCTTTCTATGTCAGTACAGGTTCAAGCAAAGTAGCCTTTATATCGGCGGATAGCAAGAGTATTGCCATTGAAGAACAAGCCCTTGAATTATGCAAAAAACAAGGTGAAAACTTTGAGAATGCATTAGCTGCGCTACTTGGACATGAATTGATACACTTCTACGAAAAGCATTTGTGGAGGGATGAGTTTACAACAGATTTTCAGGGATTAGATATTTCCACAACCCTTAGTTCCCTTCAGGATCGCGTTTTGAACGAAACTCAAGCCGATTACCTGGGTGGTTTTCTAGCCTATTCAGCGGGATACAAGGTGTTCGAAGGACTCCCCCATTTACTGGACGAGGTGTATAAGACATATAAGTTGAAAAATGAGGTCAGAGGTTACCCGTCGCTCCAGGATCGTCAGACCTTAGCCACTCGCTCCGTTGAGAAATTGAAGGGTTTGGTGGAAATCTTTGAAATGGCGAATGTGATGACGGCTATTGGTCGCTATGATGAGGCTAGGGCTTTATATCGCCAGATCCTTGGTGACTATCAAGGCCGTGAGATATACAACAACCTAGGGATTGTAACCTTACTGGAAGCCAAGTCTTACTTTGAAGAAAAAGATATGCCTTTTCAATTACCCGTCGAACTAGAAGTTGGATTTGCGGCCAGTGGACGTGGCTTTGGAGATAATATTGAAGAAACACGTAAGCGCTTGCTCAATGAAGCCATTACCTATTTCAATTATGCGATCGGCTTAGATGCTGGTTACGCGCCAGCCTATTTGAATAAGGCCTGTGCTTACTTTTTATTAGATGATATTCCTCGTGCTCGATTTTATGCGGAGACGGAGGCCGTAGCAAGGGCTAAGGATCAACCTAACCGCTTCGCCAATACACCAACCGACGTGGAAATTCTCTCAGCTTTATTGCTAAATGCGGAAGGTAATAAATCCGAAGCCATAGCTGATTTGAAAAAGATTATGGATAAGGACGATGAAAACAGTATCGCCGCTCATAACTTGATGAAGCTGGATCCTTCCTTTTCCCATTCCAGTGCGAAGAAGGGGAGGGCCCCAAATACCCGAATTGACGGAATAAAGGATGGTCTAAACACATTTTGGATCAATTGGGAGTTGGACTATGACTTCGAAAAGGAATTGAATGGAGGTATCCGATTGGCACGTTGGAGCGGGCATAGTGAGGTATCCGAAGTAAAAGAAGCCTTAACCTATTCGACTTTCTTTGCCTTGTATCCTTCCGATCGGGCAAGCGACACTGATCCCGTCTTTATGCAGATTACTAATCCAGATTATACTGGGATTTTTAGAAAGAATATGAGAAAGCCGAGTGATAATACGAGAATTGATATTAAGGTCGGTTCCCCTAGCTCGGACTTGGTCGATGTTTTCCGTGGGGCTCCAGATAAAGTGATTGGTTTGCCCAATGGAGAGATGATGATCTACAAATCCCTGATCTTATTTGTACAGAGAGACACCAAGGATGGGCCTTTGACTTTACGTCGCTGGGCGGTGGTTTCTAAGTAGACGATCGTTTCACTTTAAGTTAGGAAGGAGTAGTGGAGGCAATTCACTACTCCTTCTTAATTCTTATTCAATCCAGCTTACTTCCTCTCAATAATTACTCGTACAAAAAACCCTCCTCCTCGGAAAACAAGCGAATCGCCTTGATCGGCAAGGCCTTCGCCCCAACATCTGGATAATGAGCATAGGCCATTAGTTGATGAGGGTGATTGATCGCCAGCCTGGGCACAGCCCCGGCGCCTTGATCCATGATGATGACTTGGGAAGACAACTGCTTGCCGTTAGACAATCTGTATTTTGTAAGTTGTGGATTGTTCCAGTTCAACAGTATCATATGCTGGCCGTCGGTAGAAAAGAAGGGCGCAGTTCCATATTCGGCTAATTCAGGTATTTTATAAATCTTTGGGGCAGTGGCTTTATCTATCTCCCAAACCCAAAGCTTGCCTGCCGTCACCGCATAAACTGTCTTACCGCTTGGGGACATCCCCATCTCCAGCAGTTCGGCATCCAAAAAGAAGGAGGCTTGCTCTTTCCGTGTTAGGGTATTGATGAGGTGAATGGCTTTGGAGCCTGTCGCTAATACATAGCCCTTGGGTTGAGAAAATTTACCACTTTCATAGGGTCTTTCGAGTACCATTTGGCCGGAAGCAATATCCCAAACACTAAAGGCCAATTCTCCCTCAACGTAGCCATAGGCGTGAACCGCCGTAGCCGTAGTAATGGCCACTTGCTTGGCATCTGGTGATAGCGTGATCTCCTGCACGAAAACGCGATAGGGAGAAATTTGGATTTGCTTTATCAACTTTCCGGTCGCACTTTCCCAAACTTCTATTAGGGTCGGTCCTGCGTTTTCATCATAAGGTCTGTTATGAGTGCCAGATTCAGTGGCAGCACAGGAGCGCGCACTGATGATAAAGTTACCATCCGGCGCCACGGCCACTTCCTGGAAACCCAGGGGACAGTCATCCGCTTCTGAGTAGGGCCGGCTGACGCGGTTATCAATGCTGAGGATTACTGCCCCAGTTTGTGCTTCCCAAAGTTTCAATTCTGAGCGTGAACAAGAAACCAGGTAGTTTCCATCAGCCGAGTACTCGATATCGAGAGTGGGGGACTGATAGAGAATAGGTGAAAGTAATTGTGGTTCTTGATTCGATACTATCCCTAGGTTTGTGAGGAAGCCAAGGATGGAGAAAGTTAGTGGAAATATCATCTGACGTGGTTTTGCCTAAAATGAGGCGTTTTCTTTTGAGGGGAGTAATACTATAACGGATTAGCTAGCAGGAACATTACTGAGCAATGTTCTGATGTACCTTTGAAGCATACATGCGGCAAATTTATCTAGCTTTATCCTTCTGATTGATCGAATTGATCTTAAGATCGGTAGCACACCTACTCCAGCAAGCCCTCTACCTCCCAAATCAGGTCATCTACTAGGGTGTCGATATCATCTTTTGATCCCGTCAGGTCAAAGGTTCCGACATTCTTCTTTCCCTTGAAGAGGGCCCCCTTCACTTTTACGTTATTGCCACTAAGGGTATAGATCCCTTTGAGGGAATAAGCATTGTCAAATTGGTTTACATCGACGAAAATATATTCTGCTTGAGCCCCCTTGCTGCTTACGGTATGGAAATACTTGCTGAGTGCATCGCCCAATCCAATCACATCATCATAGGCCTTTGACTCCAGGAAAACATTGCGAATGAAAACGGGCTTCTCATTGGCCACCGGAATCTTAACTGCATCATTGACAATTCCTATATCAAAACTAGAGGCATTGTTGGGAAAAGCTAGAACGGGACGCTGAATGCCCCCGATGCCTTTGGCCAGGTCTGGAACTTGGTCACGAGCATGTTGAAATAAACTCATGATGTCCAGATGGTCGTCGGAATGTCGGGCGGATACGAGCTGCATGCCTTGTAAAAGGCTGAAAGTGAGTAAGCCTTGGCCATACTGACTGGCTTCATAACTCACCTTGTTGGCGGCGCTACCAGAGATCACGAACATGCCCGTACGGTCCTTCATACGGTCCAAGGCCCTGATCTGTCCCGAGTTGAGACTCTTTCGCCCCTCTGTTAAACTAGTCACGATCTGGCCGGAGTTACAGGCATCGATCATGAGTACCTGCTTGAGTGCGGGTACTTTATTGATCATTTTAGTGATCTCTTCACCTGACAAGGCAAAAGATTCACGAGTATGCGTATCGCTAAGATCCTCGCTAGCAATCCCATGCGTGAGATAGTAAAACTTGGCTTTTTCAGCATTACCATAAGTGACGCCATGCCCAGAAAGATAAACGACCAAGATATCTTCCGCTTTGGCCTTGGCTGCAATGGACTCGAAAACAGTCTGAATATTCTTCTTGTTGGCGTATTGCCAGTCAATGGTAGCTCCAACCTTCTTCTCGGTATCAGTGGTAAGGCAATGGACTTCCACGCTATCACCCTTGGCACTGAACAGGGCCGCCCCGGAGGCACTGATAGCAGTGGCAATGCTTCTAGCATCCTGATCGGCATATCTAAGGTCTAGCTCATCTCCCGTGTATTCACTGGTGCCAATACAAACGGCATAGAGTTTCGGCGCGTGCACTAAGCGTATTTCCTCAGGGGTGTCATAGCCTGCAATGCCTCTACTATTGACCACTTCGTAACTGAATTCAAGATTGTAGGCGGCACTCTTTAACCAGCCCTCTTCATTATAGGTGCGAATAGTGAGGACGTTCTTTTTACTAGGATCCTTAAGCAGGAGTCGGCTATGCGGCTTGATGTCAAGCTCGAATACGGCAGGTCGCTTTCCCCCACTTGCCGGATTGGCGTCCGCGGTGACCTCTTTCCCATTGATGAAGATGCTTACGGGCCCTATGCCTCCATTGCGTTCTTCCAGTTCGACCTGGAGGATATTATTGTTGATCTTTGTTTCTTCTTTGATTTTCGGATAGAGTGGGACTTGTCCGAGATTATCCACCGGGCGTAGTCGTTCGGTGGAATAGCCTAGTAATTTCTGCAATAAGCCAGGTTCAAAGTATCGTTCTTTCAGTTGTTCCAATTCTACCACTTCTGTTCCGATTACGAAGTACAAAAGATCCATCACGCCTGGCGTAGCGTCAAATAACCCTGATGGACTTGCAACTACCCAGTTGATAGAATCAATGCTATACAATGAAGCTATTTCTGCCCCTTTGTCCAGATCCCAAAAAGTAAGCGTACCATCATAGTGGGCAGTCACGGCCTGATGTTTTTCTCCATTGACTTGAACTTCCCCTACTTCTCCCATATGTCGACCGACGTAGTCCCCATTCAATCCAAACATGGTGGTTTCGGCGGGGCGGTCCTCACCCGTCTCTATGATTAACTTTCCTTTTTGCAGGTCGAAAAAGCCGGTTTTACCTTTGTGGCGTAAGGTCACATAGCGGTTGTTTTCTGCGACTTTGACTGTATAAAATTTGCCAATGTTATCCCACTTTTGGATCTCTTGGCCGTCAAGCGTTTTCCAAAGCACCAGGCTGCCATCGGCCATGGTACTGACTGCTCGCTG
>JAHQWA010000610.1 GCA_019634045.1 Saprospiraceae bacterium | reverse complement strand
GGTGAAAAGTTGTGTAACAGGCGTAGAATTACCGTCTTCTCCGGTAATGAGTACATCAAGGTGGGTATCCTCATTGATGTCAGCGAAGGCAATGGCTCCATATTCTACTCCTGTGAAGGGAACATTGGCTACTTCCGAAAAAATGCCCGTGCCATCGTTGATATACAATTGGGCAATCCGGCCCAGGCTACTGTTATCGCCAGTAATTAGCAAATCCAAGTATGTATCTCCATTAACATCCGCAAAGGCAACTGCTCCATTGTTCACACCGGCAAAAGGTGTATCGCCTACCTCCGTAAAGTTCCCCGCACCGTCATTGGTATATAATTTGGCGATCCGCTCAAAATTGCTATTTCTTCCAGTGATGAGTACATCTGGATAATTATTTCCATTGACGTCAGCGAAGGCGATCGAACTGTCTTCTACACTGTCCAATGGACTATTTGTTATTGCAGTGAATTGTCCCGTCCCATCATTGGTATACAATACAGTGACGGCATCTTCCGCTAGACTCTCTCCTGTAACTATTAGGTCAGGATAATTATCTCCATTGACATCAGCGAAGGCGACGGATCCATCTGTAATAGCCTCTGGAATATTTCTGACTTCGGCAAATTGACCTGTTCCATCTCCAGTGTAGTAAGCTGCTAAGGGGAAAAACTCCTCATCATTACCAATCAAAAATAGATCGGTATGATCGTCGCCATTGATGTCTTGAAAAACCATCGCTCCTGAAGTTGCACCGGCAAAGGGTGTATCTTCGACCAGCATGAAGTTCCCCGTTCCATCATTCGTGTACAATTGGGTTCTTGAGAGACCGCTCGCACGTCCTGCGATCAGTAGATCAGCAAAGGTGTCCCCGTTGACATCTGAGAAAGCAGCTGATACCAATGAGAAACTTGAAAGGAAAGGAGTGTCCGTCAATTCGGTAAATATCCCGTTTCCATCGTTGGTATAAAGTTGAGGCCGGCCAAAGACACCTGCTATAAATACATCCAAAAAACTGTCCCCGTTTACGTCCACCATAACCCCAACGCCCTCTTCTACACCTGCAAAGGGTACCTCTTCCACTATTGAAAAGTTACCCGTTCCATCATTTACATATAATTCTGCAATGCGAGTTCCCGGGTCAACTCGCCCCGTTATAAACACATCAGCAAAATTGTCGCCATTGATATCTCCGAAGGCCACCGAACCTCGTACAACAGGAGTGAAAGGAGTGTCTGTCATTTCAGAAAAGATACCCGTTCCATCATTCGTGTATAAACGAGCTAATCGATCATTTTCATTGTCTGTACTCCGACCTGTTATCAATACATCGGGATAGCTGTCTTCATTTACATCGGCAAAGCCAATTGAACCTTCTGCCACGCCAATAAATGGCGTATCCATTCTTTCAATAAAATTCCCTTCGCCGTCATTGATATAGAGCTTGGTGATTGGCTCATCATCACTATTTTCGCCAGTAATGAGTAGATCGGGATAGGTGTTTCCATTAACATCAGCAAATACCGCTGTACTATGGGATACTCCTTCAAAGGGCGTGTTGGGCATCAAAGTAAAGTTGCCCGCTTCATCCTGTAGATACAACTGAGCTATCGATTGAAAATTATCATTTTGTCCGGTGATCAGTACATCAATAAGGGAGTCACCATTTATGTCTGCGACGGCAACGGAACCTCTTTCTACTCGAGGAAAGGGTGTCGGACTCGGTATTTCTGTAAAGGATTGTGCCTGCAACAGACTTACAATGAATAACAGACTTAAAATAAGGTTCGTTTTAACAGTCATGATGTGGGCGAGCCCAGCAATTAATGAACAGTAGAATTGAGTCATGTTTGGAGTTTTTGTATTTTTTACAAAAAGGTGAAGTTTTTTGAATTCACTACAGACAATTTCAGAAGATTACCACAATAAAATTTGATTTTAGTTATTGAGTAAATGTTTTAGTTGTTTGATTATTAGTTGTTTAGTGTTTGTTCGCGTACCATAATAATAATATAGAATACGTCCGTTATATGAAGCAAATAATAGGACTATACGAAACACACTTACATGTTCAGGATTTAGATCGTTCCATCGACTTTTATGCCAATACCCTAGAACTGGAACAATGCTATTATGAAGCCGGTAGGAGGGCTGCCTTCTTCTGGATTGGTAAGCCGAAACAGTTTATGTTAGGCTTGTGGGAGAAGCCCGCGGAACAAATACAGCGCAGCCACTTTGCGTTCCAATGTGAGCCCAATTGGGTGCTGAACCAATCTGTGAGTTTTCTGAAAAATAAAGGTTTGACTTGTCGCAACTTCCTTTCTGATGGTACGGAGCGTCCCATGGTATTTGCTTGGATGCCTGCGATTTCCATTTACTTTGATGAGCCCGATGGACATTCGTTAGAATTTATTGGACTGTTGGAAGGGGAGGGGAGACCGGAGGCTGGAGTGATTTCTTATGAGGAATGGCTTGCCTTAGAAGGTAAAGACCGGTAGATTGAGGATTGAATATACTACTGGCCTTCCGAATGAAGAACAATACACAGCTCGAGCGATATAAACTGCTTAAAGATTATATCGATACCCATTATAAAGAGAATATCAATATTGCCAAGATTGAGCAGGTTTGTTTTTACTCCTACCGAAACATGAATCGAATCTTCCTGGCTTTGCATCAGGAAACGATCGGCCAGTACATCAAGAGAGTTAGATTGGTGAAAGCAGCGGAATATTTGAAGTATTCAGAAAAAACAATCTTCGACATTGCACTGGAAGTTGGTTTTAGCGATGTGCATGCCTTCACCAAGGCTTTTAAAGCTCGATTTAAGGTGCCACCGGCGAGCTATCGGAAACAAGTGAATCCCTCCTTTCAGACCGCTTTATCCATTTTACCACCTTCTGGTGATTCTACTACACCCTTGGACTTTAGCATTGAATATCTGGAAGGCTTTGAAATGCTGTACATAGAATATCGAGGAGCTTATGACGACCATGATGCCATCGAACTGAAATGGGAGGCACTATGGGAGTATGCAGAAGAGCACAGCTTGATCAATGAGCGCAGTGTTCTGCTAGCGGAAATACTAGATGATAATGAAATCTGCGATGCTGTTTTTTGTCGTTATCACGCTGGCTTGATCCTCGACAAACCCTTACAGACTAGCCCACAAGGCCTGTTTCGACTGAAAACTCATCAACCGCAGAAGTACGCAAAATTTCTGCACAAAGGGCCAGATGAAACTGCAGCCAACACCTACAATAATATCTATGCCCAATGGCTGACGCAGGGTACTTATGAACTAGCAGATCTACCCACCATTGAGTTTTTACTCAATCATCACCTCGACCCTCCCAAAGATCAGTTAATCACCGAGATTTATATTCCGATCGAATAGGGAGTAACAAACATTTTCAAACGAGCAGTATCGCAGATATCCGAAGTTTTGCGGAGGCATGTCTTAGGAAAACTTCGAATATCTTGCGTTGAATAATGTCCAAAACGGACAAAAGACTCGATGCCATTCCCCCATACCTTTGTGCTAGAACAAAAGAAAATACGAGGATGGAAAATCTAATCTGGCAAAAGGAATGGTATTTAGGATTTCTTGGCTTTATCGGCTTTTACAAATGGGATGAAGTAATGGCCTTTTTTCAAGGGGAGGCTTCTTGGTGGGGTTTAGCCAATCTGTTGTGGTTCCTCTGGTTCCTATACTTTCTGCCAGTGGAAAAAAGCTAGTACCTACCTTTCTTTCTAGAAATTCTCTTCACCACAAGTCAAATTAAATTATGAGTTTCAATGAGCTTTTGGCCCTATTGGAAGGAGCCGCGGTTATGCAATATGTAGCCTATTTCTTTGTGTTTAATCTCTCTCTAATTGGTATCGAACTTCTACTGGATGTATTCACGACTAAAGAGAGGCGGTGGAATGATACTGGAGCCAACGTGATTATTTTTATCATCAATCAGCTGTTGGAGAAGACGCTGTATGGAGCAGTCGGATTAGTTGGCCTGACTCTATTTCACAGCCTAACACCTCTCTCCATACCGATGAATATTTGGACTTGGATATTGGCCTTCTTCGCAGCAGATTTTACCTACTACTGGATGCATCGTTTAGAGCATGAACATCGCATATTATGGGCGAGTCACAGCGTGCATCACTCTTCGGAGGACTACAATCTGACGGTTTCCATGCGTCTGAGCATAGTGGAGAGTCTTTTTGAATGGATGTTTCTGCTGCCCATGATCTTTATCGGTTTTGCCCCTTTTCAAACCTTGGTGACGCTGATATTCGTAGTACAGTATCAGACTTGGATACATACGGAACGAATTGTCAAGTTAGGGTGGTTGGATGAGGTCTTTAATACGCCATCGGTACACCGCGTCCATCATGGATCTAATAATAAGTATTTGGATAAAAACTACGGTGGAGTATTGATTATTTGGGATAAACTGTTTGGCACTTTTCAGCGCGAGGAGGAAAAAGTGGTATATGGATTGACCAAAAATATCAAGACGAATAATCCGATCAAGATTAATTTCATAGAGTACGGGAACATTTGGCGGGATGTTAAGAAGTGTAAAAACTGGCGAGATAAACTTCGTTTGATTTTTGGAGCTTTGGAATGGCGCCCATCTTACTTTGAGGAACAAGAGAAATGACTTCCGTCTGAACTACTTTAATAATTAGGGGACTAAAGCCTATTTCTAGGGAATAAGCGCATTAGCTTGGTCATCAAACCCCTTATCTTGGGTGAAAAGGCCAAGCTAATTACGTATTGAGGGGATTGTATACGATAAGCCCCGCCATTTGTCAGAAGCCTTACCAAATGAGTTTTGTCGACATTACGAGGAGCCTTATTCCTTTGCTATCTTAAAATCCAAAGAATGCTACTACAGCAAAGGACTACGTTAAATGGATTACACCGGACCCACACTAGACACCTGGACTTCGATTTTTCTATTGGTGGCAGGACAAGGTTTTTTTCTTTCCTTTCTACTCTTCAGCACCATTAAACGCCAAGAAAGAGCAAACCTCTGGTTGGGTCTACTCGTCTTTGCCTTCGCACTTACCTTGGTGGATTACGTTGGATTCTGGACCAATTACAATCATCTCTACTCCCTCTTTGCCGGAATTTACGAACCCCTAACTTTTTTGATAGGACCGCTACTTTACATTTACCTCAAGGAATTAGGAACTTCACGGATCGAGCTAAAGAGGATGATACCCCATTTCGTGCCATTTGTGCTCATCTTTGCCTATCGATTACCTTTTTTGATCATGCCCGGAGCAGAAAAAGTGAAGATTCTACAAGGCAGAATAGCGGAGGTGTCGCCAGATACCTTTATGGTACCGTATAATTTTTCGCTCTTTGTAGGTCTATGTGTACTACATCTGGCTGTCTATAGTTTTATGATCTATTCCTTGTGGATTCGGGATGATCTACAAGAAAATACGGATAATAAACGGGCAATCATCCGCAACAAATGGCAAAAGTTATTGTGGCAATTATACACAGCCTTCACAGCTAGCTACTTTATCTACTTTGTTGTGGTGCATACACGCGTTTTCAATCGGGTGCATGATTATTTTATTGCTCTATGCATGACACTCTTCATTTATACGGTGGGATATTTAGGATATCGTAAACCAGCCATCTTTCGCGGTCGTGTATTAGAGCGTGTGTTCCTGCCCAATAAGTATCAGCATTCCTCTCTGACTAACTCTGCGGCTGATTCGATTTTGAAGAAGCTGTTGCAACATATGAAGGCCACCCAGCCCTACTTGGAAAATGAATTTAGACTGAATGAATTAGCGGAGCAATTGGGGGTGAGTACGCATCATTTGTCCCAAGTGATTAATGAAAAACTAAACAAGAATTTTTCGGACTTCGTGAATACCTATAGAGTGGAAGAAGCCAAGCGACTCTTGATAGATCCCAAATCTAGTGGCAGATATATCATAGACATCGCTTACGCTTCGGGCTTTAATAACAAAACGACCTTTAATAAGGCGTTTAAGGAGCAAACGGGTATGTCTCCTTCGGAGTATAGAAAACAACAATCCGGCAATACCTCTCGAGCTATTGCTGGATAAACGCGAATCTTTTGAGATAAAAAGGTCAATTTTTATAGGAATGGACGACTTTACCCCTATTTAGCCTGACCTTCAAACTTCTTATAGAAGTTCTCTACTTCTTTCTGGTGATTTCCAAAATAGTTACATCCCAATGGCCTAAAGACCTATTTGACTAAGGCGAAAAGCCTTGGTCAAACAGATTCTAAAGGTATATCAACTGTAGACTGGCAGTTGTGATTCATTGTGCAGGCGCTGGCCTGCCGATGAAGGCTTGTGATACTCATAAAGTGTCAACATGAGGTCACATGTGCATCATCACTAGTAGGAATTTAAGAATTAGGAAATCACCATTTGAGGGTAGCCAACCATTCGGTAGCTGCCCTTTTTTTGATGAATAAATGGAAGTGAACAAGGATGATTAACCCAGAAGTGCAATCAAAACCCCTGCTGCCACCGCAGAACCAATAACGCCTGAGATATTACTGGACATCGCATACTGCAACAGGTGATTGCGTGGATCGTGCTGTAGAGCAATGTCATTAGCAACCCGGGAGGCCATGGGAACGGCACTAAGACCGGTAGCACCAATCAATGGGTTAATTTTCTTCTTAGCGAAAACATTATAGACCTTGACGGCCAAAATCCCTCCTAGTATAGAAATAGCAAAGGCCAGGAAGCCTCCGGTAATGATTAGAAGCGTCTCTGTTTTCAGGAAGGTATGAATCGTCATAGTCGATCCAATAATCAAGCCCAAGAAAATGGTGGCCGTATTCATGATGGTCTCTGAGGCCGCCTGAAACAATCGCTTTGTATCTGACCCAATCTCTTTTATCAGGTTTCCAAATAGCAATAGTCCTACCAAAGGCGTAGCTGTTGGTACCAGGACGGCAATAATGGCGGCCAAGGTAATCGGGAATAGGATCTTAACCCTACGTAGATTCTTGATCTCCAAGCGATCAGGATGTTGCTTATCCTGTTCCTTCATATTGATCTTTAGTTCCTTTTTCGAGATCGTAAGATTCACCACCAAGGGAATGATAACCGGAACTAAAGCCATGTAAGAATAGGCCGCAATGGCAATCGGGCCTAATAAATGCGGTGCTAAGACAATACTGGTATATATGGCTGTTGGTCCATCGGCTCCACCAATGATGCCCAAGGCTCCTGCTTCTTGAGGCGTAAAGCCCAAAGCAATAGCACCTATTAATACCGTGAAGATGCCCAATTGAGCGGCTGCTCCGAAGAAGGCCAAACGTAGATTACGAAGCATGGGGCCGAAGTCGGTCATCGCCCCCACCCCTAAGAAAATCAAGGGCGGAAGTAGGCCACTCTTGATCAAGGCATAATATAGCATATTCATAATGCCAAAGTTGGCCGCAATTTCCGGTAGCGTTTGGTGCGCAATTTCCGGATTTTCTGCTGCTGCAACGACTGCCATATTACCCCCTGGAATATTGGCCAATAGCACCCCAAAGCCGATTGGGATCAGCAGCAGGGGCTCATATCTTTTGAAAATACCTAGGTAAAGCAGCAGCACTGCCAAGGCAAGCATAATTAAGATGCCAGGTTGCTCCGCTATCGCCCCTAGGGCCGTCATATCTAATAACTTACTCAATGAATCCATGGACCTAGCTTAGATAGATGATGACGCCGTCTTCTTCAATTTCTTCTCCATGCTGAGCAATAATCTCAGCTACCTTGCCGGCTTTGTCAGAGGTGATGGCATTAATCACTTTCATTGATTCAATATAACCAATGGTATCACCTTCGTTAATCTGATCTCCTACCTTGATACCTACTTCGCCGCCACCTTTGGTGAGTAGGAAAGTTCCTTCCAAAGGGGCAGTTATCGGTGTTTGTGATGTAGGCGGTTGTGCCACTTCGCTAGCTGGTGAGCTAGCGGCTTCTCCGGAAGCATCCGGATCTCCATAGTCAATGGCTACTTTATAAGCTGTACCGTCCACGGTAATCGTAAGGTTCTTAGGACCTGCTGTTGCCACAGTAGGGACGGCAGCAGCAGTAGAAGCATTATCGGCACCAGCGGCAGCTGCCTTCCGCTTGGCTAAATCCTTATTAAAGGCTTCTTTGGCTTTCCCCGATTTATAATCCTCGTATTGCCGGGGGTGCATGGCGTACTCCATCAATTCTTCTTCATCTAAGCCAAACTCCCAACCTTGTTCTTGCATTTTTTGCCGGAAAGAATCCAACTCATTGGGGTATAAATCCTGCGGGTTGCCTTCGTAGAAAGTGCGATCCTCCGCTTTGGCTAGGGCCAAGATTTCTTCGCCCAATTCTCCTGGTAGTTTACCGGCCTTACCCAGAATCATATTCCAGGTATTCTCATCAATCATCGACCAACGCTCCTGTCCCTTAATCAACTGGATGACATTCATCAGGGATACATTCTTGACATATTGGGAGTAGGGGGTAACCAAAGGAGGGTAGCCCAGGCGAGGCCAGGCATGTTTCACCTCATCGAATAACTTTAGTAGTAGATCCTGTTGGCCCATTTCTGGCTGGTTGCGCTTTTTCAACCAGCGATTGAGGCTAGCGACATTCTTCTCCAGATCCGCCATCAGACTTCCCATCATGCCCCCGGGAAGTCCCGGACCAATCAACAGGCTATTCATAAAGCGGTTTTGCTTATTGATGTAGTAGCCCAAGAAGTCATCAATAAAGGATTGGCTTAGTGCCCGAGCGGCCATATAAGCCTCTGTATTGATATCTGGTAAACTAAAACCTGCATCTTTCAGCATTTCGTGTACACTGAGCAGGTCCGCGTGTCCGGTACCCCAGCTAAGCGGTTCCATCCCGACATCCACGTAGTCAGCACCTCCCCGCGCCGCTTCCAAGGAAGAGGCAATCGAAAACCCGGGCGTAGAATGACCATGATATTGAACGATAATATTAGGATGCCTGTCCTTGATGCCCTTCACCATACGGCCGATAGATGCTGGCCGACCAATTCCGGCCATGTCCTTGATGCATATTTCTTCGGCACCAAGATCGATGTAAGCATCGGCTAAGTTGATGTAATACTCCACTGTATGAACAGGGGAGTGAGTAATGGACAGCGCTCCTTGTGCAATCATGCCCGCCTCTCTAGCGTATTGGAAGGATAAAGCTAAATTCTGTGGATTGTTAAGACCGTCAAAGGATCGTGCGATATTAGTCCCTTGTTTCTGTTTGACTTTAAACATCAACTGACGGATATCTGCGGCTACCGGACTCATTCGGATACCATTCAAGCCTCTTTCCAGCATTTGGGTTTGAATGCCTACTTTATTGAAGGGGGTAGTCCAGCCACGAACGGCTTTGTTTGGGTTTTCTCCGTACAGTAGTGAAATTTGTTCGAAGCCCCCTCCATTGGTTTCTACTCTACTAAAACATCCCATCTCAATAATGGGCTCGGCTACTTGCAGCAATTGATCGAGGCGTGGCATGTATTTTCCGGAGGATTGCCACATGTCACGATATACTAGGCAGAGCTTAATTTCTTTACTCATGGTTTGCTTGGTTCGGTCTGATGATATTATGAGATCTGGCGTTCAATCGAAACGATGCGTCCTTGGCCTTGCGTGGCTACTTCGACACTTGCTGTCAATACAGCGATTACCTCTTTCGGTATCGTATCGACAGAGGAAGTGATGATTCTTTCTTCACTGGATCTAGAACGAAGGCTGGATGCTGACCATCTATTGACAGCGTGAATAAGTAGGCGAGCGGAAAGGACTACCAGGCTTAGGATAAGGAAAACCGTGAACATCCCCAGCAACAGAAGCTCCAGTGCCAACTGCATATCAGTGGTCATAGGTCATTGGTTTGGTTAGAGCCGGGCCGGGCATGCGAGATCATGCTTTGTAGCAAATAGTTGGTTTATCTCGGATCAGGCAGTCGACACTTGGCTAGAAAAAGTAGTGTTCTTTTACTACCAGAGAAATTTTCTCTCCTAACAAAGGAAAACGCAAATCTAATAAAACGTGGGAATTTCAGCGTTCATCGGAATTTAATTTTATCAAATAATCAAGTTTCGAGCTATGTGGAAGAGGGCGGATGCTCTGCCATACTATTGTAGTGTTCGAAGCAAGCCCCAAAATGAGTGTGCGAGAAGTGTTCACAGAAAAGGCCGAAAAGTTACCATCCTGTTAAAAATTTACATTTTCGGTTAAATCAGAATTCCTTCAAATTTTAATCAAATTCTAGACAAGATCGAGAAATACTTTTGTTCCTGTAATAAAGAAGTGACCCGACTGTACTGTTTTGGACTCTTTCCGAATGCTGATGCAAAAGGTCTTAAAGATCTACCATGAAAAAATTTAGCAACGTATTTAGTTTCTTTTGTTTAATGGTCTTCGCACCGACTCTGCTCTTGGGGCAGATTGGCGGCGGAGCGAATGGAGGAGCAGACCCAGAAGACCAACGCACTAAGATCGTTGGTAAGGTCATGGACGCAGCGGCAGGTGAGCCTCTAGAATTTGCGGCAGTGTCTCTATTTGCCAAAAAAGATAGCGCACTGGTTACGGGTGGCGTGACCAATGAGAAAGGGGAGTTTGCCCTCGATGCACAAGCTGGGATTTATTTTGTGAAAATCGAATTCATCTCATTTAAGGCTACCATTATTGATGACATCAGACTCGAAGAGGGGCAGCGTAAATTGGATGTAGGGGTGGTTGAATTGACATCAGATGCCACGACTTTGGCTCAAGTTGAAGTCCGAGCGGAGAAGAGTACCATGCAAATGTCGCTGGATAAAAGAGTTTTTAATGTGGGAAAGGACTTGGCCAATAGAGGCAATTCCGTGACGGAATTATTGGATAATGTTCCTTCTGTAAGTGTTGATATTGACGGTAATGTAAGCTTGCGTGGCCGAGACAATGTTAGAATTCTGATCAACGGCAAACCTTCTGGTTTGATCGGTAATGGGGATGCAAATGGTTTGCGCCAATTGCCCGCCAATATGATCGAGAAAATTGAAGTGATTACCAATCCCTCCGCACGCTATGATGCGGAAGGGATGACCGGGATCATTAATATTGTTTTGCGAAAAGAAAATAAAGGTGGCTTGAACGGTTCCTTTGATTTGAATACAGGCAACCCACACAACCATGGGGCTGCTGTTAACCTTAACTATCGGCAGGATAAGATCAACTTGTTTGCTAATGTGGGCACGCGCTTCAGACAAAGCCCAGGTGATCGAAACCTGTACCAGGAATTTTACCGTAATGACACCACCTTCATCTTAGTAGAGACGGGAGATCGACGTAGAGGAGGACTTTCCACCACCTATCGCTTTGGGCTTGACTATTACCTGTCTCCTAAAGATATTTTAACCGGTGCGTTTTCGCTTAGAAGTAGTAATGACAACAACTTCTCGACCTTGACCTATGAAGACTTCCTGTTCAATTTGGATAACCCGACCAAAGTTACCCGAAGAACAGATGATGAGAGTGAAGATGAAATTGATTTGCAGTATTCCCTCAACTACAAAAGGACCACTAAGAAGAAGGGGGAAGAACTAACGATAGATTTCCAATATGAAGAAAATAGTGAAATAGAAGGCTCTGACTTTCTTGAAGAATACTTCACGGTGGATCAATCGGCTACCGGCCAACCAGATCTTCTGCAACGATCCAATAACGACGAGGCAGTTAAGCAATATTTGATCCAAGTAGATTATGTCTATCCTTGGGGCAAAGAAGGGAAGTTTGAAACAGGATACCGAGGTTCTTTACGTCATATTAACAATGACTATTTGGTAGAAGAGTTTGCAGATGATGCCTGGGGGAGACTGGATAACTTCAGTAATGACTTCATCTATGATGAAAATATCCATGGCTTTTATGTCTCGGCTGGGAATAAAATAGATCGGTTTTCCTTTTTATTGGGATTACGTGCCGAATACTCTGATGTAAGAACAGAATTGGTGAATACCAATGAAGTCAATGATCGTGATTACATGAACCTATTCCCAACGGCTCACCTTACTTATGATTTAGCAGCAGATAATTCAATTCAG
>JAHQWA010000609.1 GCA_019634045.1 Saprospiraceae bacterium | reverse complement strand
TCCGCTTCGTTAGGAGGGTGAATAACCGGATTTACTGCCGTGAATCCTAGGCGGGGAGCCGTCGAAGCAAAAGAAAACAGTCACTATATTTTATTTTTATTTTGTATGATCCTCGCTGAAAAGGAATTCACTCGGATCCCACAAAATAAAAAACCCCGCCTGACGGCGAGGTTTTCTTTTTCTTCGGGTGAATAACCGGATTTGAACCGGCGACCTCTGGAACCACAATCCAGCGCTCTAACCAACTGAGCTATACCCACCATTTGCCGAAAATTAAGGGTAAATAAACCCTTTCCTTTAAAGCGTTGCAAATATAAAATAAGTTCCCTAATTAGAAAAGTAGTTGGAAAAAATAATTCGAAAGGAGAGGTGTTAGGCAAGGGCTAGGGTGGAGCTTCTTGTCTTGAAGAATAGGATTTATGGGTTTCGGGATGTTATAATACGTAGGGCGGCGAGTTGTAGGGTGCCGCTATTGCCTAGGATATCTGATTCAAAAAATAATTTGATATGGACAAGGATACTAATAGACTGCTTCCTGAACAGCTGGTGCTGGATTTCTTTGAGCGCGTCTGGCATGCACCGCATGAGTTAGATGCCATTGATGAATTGATGACGGAGGACTATGTGATCACTACTGCAGGTAAGGAGGTCAGCGGAAGGTCAGCCTTTAAGCATTGGGTGGGGGTGTTTCAGCAGCAGTTGTTGGAGGCCAAAACGGAAAGTGTGGAGCTATTCTTTAATGCGGAGCAAAACAGGGTAGTTTCTCGATGGGTATGCTCCGGAAGGAACAATGGACTTTTCGGGTTGGAAGCCGATCAACGATTTATTTCTTTTACAGGAATTGCCATCTGGACCATCCGCGCTGGAAGACTGGCGGAGTGCTGGGTAGAGCGGAGTGCTCATGAATTGTATCAAAACTTGATTGCAGGAAAGGAGGAAAATGATTTTGTTTAGGTATTTTAGAGGAAAGAGGATATTTCCTTTTATATGGTAAAATACCAAATGATCATGATGAAGAAACACCTATCTAAATCTTTGCTATTGATATTCGTCTTGGTGGCTTGCCAAGGACCGCCTTCTTCGGAACAAATGGAAGGGTGGAAAGCTGAAATCGTGGCGGTGGAAAAGGCTTTTAATGACATGGCCCAGGAAGAGGGGCTGATCAAGGCTTTTGAATATTATGCAGCAGAGGATGGGGTGATTCGGCGGAGTAAAAAGGTGTTGAAAGGGAAACAGGCGATTCGAGAATGGTATGAAAAGGATGTACGGCCCAATGAAACGCTGACTTGGACGCCGGCTTTTGTGGATGTCAGTCAATCGGGGGATATGGCTTATACTTATGGGGATTTTGTATTTACCTATCCAGACACCTCAGGCGCTATGAAGCAGAATAAGGGAATCTTTCATACGGTTTGGAAGCGCCAGGGGAATGGAGAATGGCGGTTTGTGTGGGACTAGTTTTGCAAGGTTAAAAACACCTAGTATGAGAAGGTTTATGCATTGGATATTGGGCTTCGTACTGCTTTTTCTCATTAATGTATTGATGGAAGCGGTTTTGTTGCCGTATTGGAATCTGGACAATACCCCCAAGAATGATATCTATTTCCAATCTTGGTGGGTCCTAGTAGGCCTTTGGGCGATTTTTGGTCAGCGAGTGTTGACTTATTATGAAAGAGAGTTTAATCCACAATAACCCAATGATTATGAGTGCATCAGCTGCAATTCAAGGCTTGCTATCGGAAGCTTGGGCAAAGCGGAGAGTGGAGGATTATGTTGGGGCGAGGTCGCTAGTGACTCAGGCTGAGGAAATGTGTGCCGCCGATGATTATGCTTCCTTGGGACGGATTTATCATATCTACATGCAATTCGAATCGGATCATGATAATCTGGAGGGAGCTGTTGGGTTTTGTGAACAATCAGTAGCTTATTATCAGAAGACGGGGATTCCGGGGAAGATGGCGCATTCTACCCGGCATTTAGCCGATCTCAAAAGAGAATTGGGGTGGGCCGAAGAGGCGATACAAAATTATCGGGAGGCAATCGGTATCTACCGAGAACAAAGTGATACTAGCCCTGGTAACATGGCCAATGCCTTGCGAGGTTTTGGCTTGGCCTTGGAGTTAGTGGGGGAGGAGGAGGAAGCCAAAGCGATTTGGCAGGAGACTATGGAGTTGTATCAGGCTTGTGGATTGCAAGCTGGAGTGGATGAAGCCCTGCAACATATTGACGACCTCGCTTAGGGCGATATAACCCAAGGAAAATACAAGAGCCATCCCGACTGCTTAAGTCCGCGGGATGGCTCTTCGATTTGTAGCAATCGTGACATTGCTACTGTTTTATGATCCGTTGAACGCTTGTTCCTTGATCTGCGCGAATCCGCAGGGAATAAAGCCCTGCGGGTAGTGCAGATAGGTCTAAGCGGAAACTACCAAAGGAAGATAATTGCTGGCGAAGTACGGGGCGGCCATTGATATCAAATACCTCTAACTGTTCCAGTTGCACCTCCTCAGAGACTTCTACCTGTAACAAACCTCTACTTGGATTGGGATACACGGACAAATCGAAGGCATTGTATAAATCGACTACATTCACGATTGGACCTAAATCACCTGGTGAGCCGATGTTGGGTATATCCATGTTGTTGCCACCCAGTGCGATAGTTTGTACAGCATCGTTCGCATTGGCTACGACACTGAATTCCTGTAGTTCTACATCGTAGGATTGACCGTCAAAGGCATCCGTACTAGGGTAAGAAGCTGTATCTATTGGTAAGATGGTATTAGGATCGCCTAGCCATAGGGTTACGGCATCGCCACCGCCGCCCAAACCAGCGCCGTCGGCGTAGCCAATCTCAACACCATTCAGTTCTATAACTGGACTCCAAACATCACGGAAGGTAGTGATATCATCCGTATTATCTGTAATCAATACAATAGCTGAGGAGCCAGCTTCAATGGAAGTTATTCCTTGAATAAGGTCTGCGTCTCCAGGAGCTGCTGACTCATCATCGTAGTATAAATCTGGATCCACACCTGACGTCCAGGCTTGATCTCCGGTATTACGGATTTCAAACCAGTCGGCAGTGAGGTCGTCGCCCGCTTGGCCCGGGAAGATCTCCGTAATCATCAAGCCACTAGCCGCAGGTACAGCAAGACCATTTCCTGGTGAGCCGATATTAGGCACATCCATGGCATCCCCTCCAAGTGCAATGGTTTGAACCGCGCCATTGGCATTCCCTACCACACTAAAAGCTTGCAGTTCCACGTCGTAGGATTGACCATCAAATAGATCTGTATCTGGATAAGAAGCCGTGTCAATTGGGCTCGTCATGCTTGGATCTCCTAACCAAAGGGTTACGGCATCTCCACCACCTCCTAATCCGGCGCCATCTGCATAGCCAATTTCTAAGCCTGTTAGATCGATCACCGGACCCCATACTCCGATAAAGTCGGTGATTTCCAGAGGGGTGTCTGTCAGTACCACAATGGCAGTAGCGCCAGGGGCGATGGAATCAATCCCCTGAATTAGATCCGCGTCTGCTGCCGAAGCGGATTCGTCGTCGTAGTAAAGGTCAGGATCGACACCCTGAACCCAAGCTTCATTTCCTATGTTTTTGATCTCAAACCAATCCGGCGTCAAATCATCGCCCGCCTGGCCTGGGAAGATCTCCGTGATGACTAATCCAGTGAAAGGTGCAATCGCTAAGCCATTACCAGGAGAACCGATATTGGGCACCTCCATGGCATTTCCACCTAGCGCATTGGTTTCTACTGCACCATTCTCATTCCCCACTACACTAAAGGCTTGGAGTCCAACGTCATAGGATCGTCCGTCGAATGGAGCTGTGTCAGGGTAGGAGGCTGTGTCGACGGGATTGCTTTGATTAGGATCGCCTAGCCAAAGGGCTACAGCATCTCCACCGCCACCTAGTCCGGCGCCATCTGTGAAGCCAATTTCTACTCCTGTAAGATCAATGACTGGACTCCACACATCGCGGAAGGCATCTATATCTGCTGTATTATCAGTAATGAGAACAATAGCCGTAGCATCTGGGTCAATGCGGGTAATGCCTTGGATGAGATCAGCTGCAGTTGGATCAGCGGATTCATCATCATAGTATAGGTCAGCATCTTCTCCCGATACCCAAGCTGCTGTTCCTTCATTTCTGATCTCAAACCAATCAGCAGTCAGGTCGTCCCCTTCTTGTCCGGGGAAGATTTCGGTGATAATCAACTCCACAGATGGTGCATCTACTGGTCCCACATTACCTGGGGAGGCAATGGCGGGTTCTGTGCCATCCGAGCCGGCCGTAGCGAGGGTAGCCACAGCGATATTGGTTCCCGTTTCGACCATTCCTCCACCTTGTACGCTAAAGGCTTGGAGGATTAGATCATATGAAATACCTGAAGGTGCAGCAGGGTAGGATTCGGAATCCTTGATGTTTTCAGGAGCAGGGGTGCCCTGGAACAGGGTGACGGCATCGCCCCCTTGGCCTAGTCCAGCTCCATCTGCCCATCCAATTCCAACTCCAGTCAAGTCATATACGGGAGACCAAATAGTGCTGAAAGTATTTACACCAGCCTCCGCATCTAGGACCACAATGGCGCTTTGCCCGGGCTGAATCTCGGTAATGCCTTCTATCAAAACAGCTGAGGCGGGGTCCTGAGATTCATCATCATAGTAAAGGTCAGGGTCTACACCTGATACCCAAGCTGCATCACCAAAGTTGGTGATTTCAAACCAATCAGCCGTTAAGTCTGCACCATCTTGGCCCATCCAAATCTCGGTGATTTGTAGATCAGCTCCGGCGGGTTGAGGACAATCATTGGCTGCACCCGGTGTACCAAAGTCTCCATCGCCATAGGGAGTGGTGGCAACACACCAATTAGTGCCATTCGTATTGTCTAGATTGGTAGCCAGTAAGGACATTGAAGCGCCGTTGGGATCTGGGAAGGTGGTGCCATTGTCATAGGCAAGGCTGTCGATTTCGATCGTATCTGTAGAGATTAAAATGATCTCGTCTGCACCATTGCCTAGGGTAAAGGATCCTCCATAGGCATAATCTACCGCTACACCTCCATTAGTGCTCTGGTCCGTTGACCGCCCTAAAACTATGTATCCATCTGCAGGGACAAGCAAGGGGCCTCCATTGTCAATGACATGGCTGTCCGAACCTTCGTCTTTGATCGTCCAACCGTTGATATCAATTTCACCTACTGTCTTGTTGTATAATTCGAACCACTCCCCAAGGTCATCACCAACCATGCTGGGGTTTTGCATAATCTCATTGATCACCAAGTCACCTGGATTAGCTACGGGTGGTTCAGTGACAGCGCCCAATTGCACGCGTTCCGTTCTAAACTTCTTCCATTCTTCATTCGGGAGGTCTTTAGCTTCTGAGCCGTCACCATAGTAGTCAAAGGTACCTGTGTCGATTACGAATTGAACAATTGCGGCCTCGCCAGCTGCACCCATAAAGGCACCTACAGGTAAGGCAGCAATCCCTTCAATGTTTCCTGCGGCGGCTACTGACTCGAGCTCAGCAGCCCGGAGTTCAGGCGTGTCGGCTGGATTTCCAGTCCAAGTGAACAAGAGGAAGTTGGTCACACTACCCGCTGGACCAGCAACAATCAGACAGCCATTCTCATTACACTCGATACTACGAATGCTATGTCCAAGCAAGTCTAGTTCAATTGGGGCGCCGAAGGAGGCGCTATTAGCAACGGGCTCAGGAGCAACGATGGTCTGGAAGTTGTCTACTGGGACAAGTAAGGCTTTACCATTCACCAGTGGTCCTCTAAACCCTAGAAGTGCTCCCTGGGCATTGCTGGGATCAGCTGAAAGGCCTTCGATCTCCAGGCTCGCCATCAAGCCCAAGTAGTTGGCACCTAGTCCGTGGGCATCGTTGGCGTCCCAATTCATCAAATCCTCTCGGAGTGTCCGGTAAGAACCCTTGAAAGTCAAGCTTGCATTGGCACCAGTTCCGGCGGTTATGGTACTAAAGATGACAGAACGTTCGCCATTCGTATGAGAACCCATCCAAAAGGTGGTATCTCCATTTTGGAAGGAACCTTCTGCATCAATTTCATCATCAGAGCCTAATGCTGAATTAAAATCCATCGCATAGAGTGGCATGCCAGATTGCCCGCGATTGTATAATCGAATGGTTTGATTCTCATCGTCCGCTACAAACATATGGTCGGCGTCGATGCTAACGGCAGTAGATCCATCAGATACACCATAGTGCAGTTGAGAATTCTGTTCGGTAAATGGTGTAGCTGAAGCCGCGTAATTGATCGTATAGGTGTCGCTTTTCCCTTCATCATCCGTAGCAGTTACAGTGATGCCTGCAAAACCAGCCCCTGTTGGACTGATGGTTAACAATAGATTAGTATTGTCACCAGACAGACTCAAGCCTGCATCTGCGACCACAGTCTGATTGTCACTAACTGTAGTAACAGTGATGTTTTGAAGATCTGTATTGGCATCGGTTATTATAAAAGGAATGCCGATGGTCGCGGCGGGATCGCTTGTCTCATTCAGATCTGCGCCAATGGCTGATGGGCCATCTTCAGATAGACTGAGATAAGGTGTGGCACTGGCTATATCTACTTGCAAAACTGGAGCATCCGGATCGACCATAACAGGACCTTGATTACCGGGAGAAGCGATATTGGGTACGCTGCCATCACCACCCAGTGCAGTAGTCTGAACCGCTCCACTGGCATTTCCGACTTCACTAAAGGCAGCTAGCTCCGAATCATAACTCTGACCATCATTGTTCCCCGTGTCAGGATAGCCTTCAGTATCGACAGGCGAAGAAGCGCTTGGATCACCGATCCAAATATTAACGGCGTCTCCACCGCCACCAAGGCCGGCGCCATCTGTATAGCCTATTTCAATACCGTCCAGGTCGATGTCTGGCCCCCAGACGCTTTTGAATACCTCAATGTCATTGACATCACCCGTAATCAACACAATTATGTATTCTCCCGGCTGGATGTCTGTTAGGCCTATAATCAAATCTGCATCAGCGGCCGATGC
>JAHQWA010000608.1 GCA_019634045.1 Saprospiraceae bacterium | reverse complement strand
GCCTCCTGTTTGGAAGAAAATCTCTTCCCCGCTTTGGCTGAAGGTGGGATATTCTCCTTTAGGTGTTACTAAAGTACTCTCCCCTCCTTGGGCCGACATCAGGTACAAACCCGGATTTTTGGTATGAATAAAGCCTTGATGGTTATTACCTCCATCCCTCCGATACACAAGTTGCTGACCATCCGGTGAAAAGGCTGGCGTTCGATAAATACCTTTTTCTGTCGTCAATTTCTCCTTAGCTCCTGAAGCCAGATTCATCTTCCAGATAGCCCCCATTTCTTCATCATCCCAAGTGGTATACACTAGGAATTGGCCATCCGGCGAAAAGGCTGGTTCAAATTCAAAATGCTGGTCCGAAGTCAATCTCTCTGGTTTACCATTTGGGAGGTTCATCTTCCATAAGTATCCTACCGCGTTGAATACCAAGCTTTTTTCATCTGGAGAATGAATAGCTTGACGGAGCACATTGACATCTACCTTTTCCTCAAAAGCCTCATTCTTAAAGCGTACAGTTGGCGCCAAATGATGCGTAAGGTTTGCTGAAAAAGGAATGGCCTCTCCTTTCCCGGACGCAACATCAACCTTCCAGATCTTGCCTTGTCCCCAGATTACGATGGACTTGTCATCTGGCATCCAGTCATAACCTGTATAGGCACCGAATATCGCCCAGGCTTCTTGTTGATCCTTACTGAGTTGGTCAAAAAGGCCACGCTCTTCTCCTGTCTCCAAATCGTGAACAAACAAGACACTTTTCGTTCGTACTCGACGAATGTAGGCCAGCTTTTTACCATCATTAGAAATCTGTGGACGCATGGCACCACCGGGTCCTCCGATCAAGGTCTTTAATTCCCCCTTTTCACGATCATACCTTTTGATTACGTATATCTGACTATTCGGATCCTTATTGTATTGAAAAAAACCACCCGGATACATGTCTTCGCTAAAGTATAGATATCTCCCATCCGGTGACACCGTAGGTTCGTTTACATCTTGCTGATCGTTCTTGCGCTTGGTCAACTGAATCCCTTGTCCTCCGCTAATATGATACATCCACATTTCACCGGCTCCCAGGGAACGTCCACTCGTGAAGTGTTTTCTAGCCACGAAGTACTGCCCATCAGGCATCCAGGTGGGATTATTAAGTAAGCGAAAGCTTTCTTTGGTTAGCTGTTTAGCTGCGGAACCATCTGCTTTCATCCACCAAATATTATCGCCACCTCCGGCATCACTAGTAAATAGAATGCTTTGGCCGTCAGGGCTAAAGCGAGGCTGTACCTCCCAGGCCAATCCGCTTCTAAGGACTGTAGCAGGTCCGCCCGAGATGGGCATTCGATAAATATCCCCCAAAATGTCAAAAACAATAGTTTGACCATCAGGACTAACGTCCAAACTCATCCAGGTTCCTTCCTCCACGGAAAAGTTGACTTCCTTATGTTCTCCGGGGGGATCGTTCACATCCCATTTTTTATCTTTTTTGGTAGATTGGCCCCAAGCCAATTGGAACATAAATAAGCATAGAATCGTTGATAAAAAGTACTGTCGAATCATGTTGTACATGTTTGGTTGTTATTTTCGCAGGAGGAGATCACTGCCACTAGAACTTTGCCCTACCAAAGTAGCAAAACTCAGCGGATATTTCATGATGCTAAGTAGCCAGCAAGCCTCGTTCCAGCCGCAGCAGGTAAATCTTGGGAAGTTTCTAGAAATTGTTGGCGAATGTGGTTCTAAATTCAAAATAGTTTAGAATCTTGTGGAACAGGTAAGGCACAATACCCTTTTGCGATTACACCTTACCGATCTACAGCAACCAAGAACTTGAACAAATAACTATTACCAATGCAGATTACCTACCCCCCTACCAAAAGGGTAGCTCAGCTCGATGACTACCACGGTCTTAGCGTACCAGATCCCTACAGATGGTTAGAAGATGATCTAGCTCCAGAAGTAGAAGATTGGGTAAAAGCTCAAAATAAGGTAACCCATGACTACCTATCCCAAATTCCATACCGCCAAAAGATTGGTTCCCGACTAAGTGAATTAATGGATTATGCCAGGTTTTCCTCTCCCTTTCGCGCTGGAGACTATTACTTCTTTTACAAGAACGAGGGTTTGCAGAACCAGCCCGTAATCTATTACCAAAAGGGACTAGATGGAGAAGCTGAAATCTTCATAGACCCAAATGAAGTTTCTGAAGAAGGAACGACAGCGATCACCCTACTAAGTTTTTCTGCCGACAATAAGTACGTCGCTTATTCCCTGGCAGAAGCGGGCTTGGATTGGCAAGAAATTCACATCATGGAAATCGCTACCAAGCGTAAGCTTCCGGATGAACTTCACTGGATTAAGTTTTCCGGAGCCTCTTGGTATAAGCATGGCATCTTTTACAGTCGTTATCCTGCTCCAACCAATACCTCTAAAAAAAGTGGAAAAAATAAAAATCATCAGGTATACTATCACAAACTAGGCACCGATCAATCCGAAGACCAGCTGATCTATGAAAATGCAGGCCAGCCTGACTTAAATCACTACACCTATATCACAGAGGACAAATCCTATCTCATCTTAAATGCCTCTCCTGGGACGGATGGCTTTACCACCTATTATAAGCAACTCGGAACTGATGGCGAATTCGTCAAACTATTTGATGGCTTCAGCAATAAGAATTATATCATCGATCATCGAGCGGGAAGCTTCTGGGTGCTTACGGACATAGACGCACCAAAATATCGCCTGGTTCGAATTGAAGTGGACCAACCGGAACAGGAGAACTGGACGGAAATTCTACCAGAATCCGAGCATCTACTACAGACAGTCAACATTGGCGGTAACAAACTGTTTGCCAATTACTTGCAGGACGCTACCGATCGGTTTATCCAAATGGATTACGATGGTCAGAATCACAAAGAGATCGAACTACCGGGGCTAGGTTCAGCCGGTGGTTTCCGAGGTAAAAAAGAGGACAAACAACTCTTTTACACTTTCACTTCTTTTCTTTATCCCAATGCGATCTTCAAGTATGACATTGCATCAGGAACATCTACGCCTTTTTTCGTAGCTGACTTGCAATTCAAACCAGAAGAATATGAAGAAAAGCAAGTTTTCTACACGAGCAAGGATGGCACAAAGGTCCCTATGTTCTTAGTACATAGAAAGGGACTGGCATTAGATGGTAGTCACCCCACTTACCTTTATGCGTACGGGGGATTCAATATTAGCCTAACTCCCAGCTTTAGTTCCACTCGCCTAATTCTTCTCGAAAATGACGGCGTTTTTGCTATGCCAAACCTTAGAGGAGGAGGAGAATATGGCGAAGCATGGCATCAAGCAGGAATGTTGGAGCAGAAACAAAATGTCTTTGATGACTTCATTGCGGCAGCGGAATATCTCATTGACCAAGGTTACACTCAGACAGAAAAACTGGGAATAGCAGGTGGATCCAATGGGGGCCTATTAGTCGGTGCGTGTATGACTCAACGCCCAGACCTCTTTGGTTTAGCATTCCCGGCGGTGGGGGTTCTAGACATGCTGCGTTTCCATCTCTTTACGATAGGCCGCGCCTGGATACCTGAATATGGGAGCAGTGCGGATCCAGAACAGTTCAATACCCTATTCGCCTATTCGCCTTTGCACCAGCTTAAAGAAGGAGTCAGTTATCCAGCTACTATGATTACCACGGCAGATCATGATGATCGGGTCGTACCGGCGCACTCTTTCAAATTTGCAGCACAATTGCAATATGTTCATAGAGGAAATACTCCTGTTCTCATCCGTATCGATACAGATGCTGGTCATGGAGCAGGGAAGCCTATTTCTAAGATTATTGATGAACAAGCGGATAAGTGGGCCTTTCTTTTCTTTAATACGAAAACCACCCCGATTTACTAGTTCTAGGGGAAGGCACTGCATCGGCAAGAATTCCGTCTCTCACTAATGAGACTGCTTATCTCCTGTGTTTCAGTTGATAGTATATCACAATTCTTTGCGATCTACGCTTTTTGATTTATATTAGTGAAAAGTCCCTTCTAAGATACCTGCACAGCACTCATATCTAAATATTTTGATATGAAACCATGTGCACTTGCACTCGTATTAAAATCTGACCCTTGTCAGATAAGCACATGTATCGTTCATATTTCAAATTCAATATATAATGACACAAAGAAATAAGCTTTGTTCGTTCCTGTTATTATTGTGCCTATGCTTACCTTTCTTATTAGCAGCGCAAGGGAATGAAGCCCACAACCATGCCAACCCATCAGAGGGACTTGATAGTGTTTTTTGGTTTGGTATTTTGGAACTCCCCTTTCTCTTTTTATGTGTATATTACAGTTTCCGAACGGCGGGTGCCTTAAAGGGTGGAATATTCGGACAAGGTATGAACTATCTAGCCTGGGGATTTCTTGTGATGGCCGTTGGTCATATTGCCATGCAAATTCAACATATCTTCCAGTATGATGTTTTTCGAGATACCTTGGGTCATTTCCTAGGAAACACAGCCTGGTTCATTGCCTTGATTATCACTTGGGGGCTATCTGCCATTGGCTTTTACCGAATCTATAAAGTTAGTAAGAACGGGTAAATTCCCGAGTCTATTTGAGCTCCTGTCATACGACAGTCACCGCTTTAGCAGAGGGCACTTGATTCGTGCCGTCCTCCTGTCCTGCTAGAGTATATTATCAGTCCTTAGCCAAAACCACACAGTGCTGATTATCAGTTTGAACAAATTTCAAACAAGCTCCTAAATGCTATCAAAAGCTTTAAGTTGGATAAAGCGGTTGCTTTTTGGTTCTCCAAAGACCAAAGCACCTGTCTTCTGGGAAATTGAGCTTTTGCATGAATTCTTACTTTCGCAGTCAGCTCAACCGCTGCTGTCTAGTCCGATACAGCAATTTGACAAGGATTACTTTAAACTGCCAGCCGATCAGATGATCGAGCAGGTGTCTGCCCTGTATCTGAATCATGAACAACGTATTTCCGAATACAAGCCTAATCGAAAAACCAAGGCTGATCTGCGCGATGCAGTCCGGTCCAGGTTTCCCAAGCTAGTAAAGCTACCGCATTTCAACTTGATCTTTCTTTCTGAAAAGGAGCAGAATGTGCTTCTTGGTAAAACTTTCTTGAGTGCTATCCTGCGCGGGGCCATACATATCCTTGGAAAGGCAGAAGATCATTTCTTTGAACATTCCCTGCAATGGGTCGACCGCCTTCCGGAGGTCAAGCAAGCTTTCCCGTACTTACCGGAAGATCCTCCTCCCCACCCGATGACTCCCCAATACCTTGCTGAGGTGAGTCAACAAATTGCGAGTAGCTTGGAACAAAAAATGGGCGCTAGATTTACGCAAAGGGTCTATGACAATGCCTATCAGGATATCGCCAACCGATACAAGTTGCTTAACACCTTCCCAATCATTATCTCAATCATCCCGCAGCAATTCTTGGATACGGATAAAATTGGCTTACTGACTAAACATCAGCTTTCTGCTACCCTTTTGGAGAAGGTTAGTTTTCTAGAGGATCTAAATCAGCAACTCGGAGAGCGTAATGTCGCTTTGCAGAGCGCACAGGAAGAGGTGCGCCGAGCCCAAAAGGCAAGTGAAGAAGCCTATTTGCAGTTGAGGGAAGTAATGAATGCGGTGAAGGATGGAATCATTACTGCGAATGATAAAAGTGAAATTATTATGGTCAATAAGGAGGTAGAAGAAATTTGGGGATATACTTCGGCCGAACTTATTGGAAAGGACTTGACCATTCTGATGCCAGAAAAATATCGATCAAGACACTCTGCGGGAATGAATAGATATCTAAGTACCCGTGTATCAAAGGTCTTGAATACCAATGTCATCATGGAGGGGCTGAAGAAGGGAGGACAAGCCTTCCCATTGGAAATTAACATTTCTGATTTGGAGTTTCAAGGCCGTCACCTATTCACTGCAGCGGTACGAGACATTAGTGCTCGCATCAAGGCGGAAAACGAATTGAAGGCATCCAAAGCTTTATTGGAACAACGCACCCTTGATTTGGAGCAAGCGCAAGGACAGCTGAAAATCACGATCGAGGAGTTGAAAAGCTCCAATCATGACCTGGAACGTTTCGCCTATGTAGCCTCTCACGATTTACAGGAACCGCTCCGTACCGTCAAAGGATATTTGAATCTTATCAAAGAGCGACTTGGATCAGAAGCGGCTGAGCATGTCAGAGAGTATCTCGCCTATGCTGACCTTGGAGTCTTGAGGATGGAACAGCTCATTCAAGGACTATTAGAGTATTCGCGGATTGGCCGGGGGGCTTCGCGGATGGTTGATGTCAAATTCGATGATATCATGACCTTGGTACGCTACAATCTACAAGAACAAATTAAAGCTTCAGAAGCTGTTATCACTTTGGATGGGATTCCGGAACAACTGCTAGGCAATAAAATCCAATTGGTACAACTCTTTCAAAACCTAATCTCCAACGGAATTAAGTTTGTGTCAGTTGGCACCAAACCTCATATACAGATACGATGTACTGAAGGAGAAGAGCATTGGAATTTTTCCATTCAGGACAATGGCATCGGCATCCCAGAATTGCAGCAGGATGAGATCTTTGAAGTCTTCAAGCGAGCTCATGACAGTAGAAATTATCAAGGTGCAGGCATCGGATTGGCCATTTGTAAAAAGGTAGTAGAACGCCACGGAGGTTCTATTGCGGTAGAATCAAAGGCTGGGGCAGGTACTACCTTTTCGTTCACACTTTCCTTTATCCCCGTCCAATCCGTCCTATGAGGCAGATTTAAAATGAATTCACCATCTTAAGTAGGATGTCCTATTGAATATTCGTTAGCGGGAAGAATATTTTTATTTTTGCGCCATAATACTGGCACATGAAACCACTGATTATTGGGATAACTGGCGGCAGCGGATCCGGTAAAACTACGTTTATCCGGCAGCTAGGCGAACGGTTTAAGCAGGAAGATATATGCGTGATCTCTCAGGATGATTACTATTACCCGCGAGATATGCAGGAAATTGATGCCAACGGCATTAAGAATTTCGATCGTCCGAAATCAATTGACAAAAAATCATTCTATAAGGATATCCAACGATTGATTGCCGGTAAAACTGTGGAAAGGGAAGAATACACCTTCAACAATGAAAAGGCAAACCCGAAGATGCTCATTTTTCACCCTGCACCGATACTTATCGTAGAGGGTCTCTTCGTGTTTCACTACAAAAAAATCAAACAGTTGCTGGATCTGAAGGTTTTTTTACATGCGAAAGAAAACCTAAAAGTCATCAGGCGCATCAAGCGAGATCGAGTGGAACGAAACTACCCGCTCGACGATGTGCTTTACCGGTACGAGCATCATGTATTACCCACCTTTGAGAAGTACATCAAGCCGTATGTGGAAGAGGCCGATCTAATTATCAATAATAATATTGGGTTTGATATGGGGATGGAGGTTTTGGCCGGTTTCCTGCGGGCCAAACTGGATGAGTCATAGTTCTAGTAAACCTTCTGGCAAGACAGTCACCACCACTTTTTCCGTAGGATCTATTCCCTTTACAAAAGTTTCGTTGAGTGGGATTAAAACTTCTTCTCCTTTGTAATCTATACTAGCCATCCACTGTTGGGGCAATTCGTAGATCTCCTGTATCACTCCTAGAGTCCCCACCTTTTCATCTTCCAACTGAAAACCCACAAGATCTGTCCAATGGTTGATTTCGGTCATCCCCAATGGCCCTTTAACTTCTTCTGCCACCAATTCTAAATACAACTTCTGGCCCGCTATGACCTGAGCTTCCTCTTTGGAGTTTATATCTTCAAATTTGATGGTGGTAGAACTATCCTGAGTAATCTTTTCTAAGAAGTAAGGTAGTTTGTTCCCTGCCGTTTCAATAAATACAAATTCCGCAGCTTGCAATTGGGCGAGATACGAGCCTTCTATCTTTACTTTCAGTGTTCCATCAAAACCGAAAGTCTTCCCTAATTTTCCAACTTCTTGCAAGGAGGTTTTAGCCATATGCATTTGCAAGTCTACGTTTGTAGTACATCTCTTTTCAGCCTATACAGGCTGGAGGCTGTGCAGTACCGTAGCTTATTATTATTTATACCTAATGAGTCTTTGTTGAACTTCAAAACCTAGCTCTGCTTTCTCTTCCCAGGGCAAATCTCCACAATCTCCCCCGCAGCAAATCTGGCATTGGGTGTCAAAAATAGTAAGACTTCTGGAAATTAGCCCCACTCCTCGAGCATAATACTCTTTCCCTTCTCTGCGCTCGATAAAAGTATTGAAATCCGCAATTTCAATTTCCAGCACATCCTCAAAATTCAGATCCCCGGCCTGCCAAGCCCCCTCTTGGCTTAAAATCGTTGATTCCCAGCCTTTAAAAACCTCAATATCTCCCCCCGCGACGGGAATTGCTGTAAACTCATCAAAATAATTCGTTCCTGGCCAAGATCGTTCGGCCTTAGGCGGGAATACCATTTTCAGAAACCGGAGATTATCCTCTACCCGGAAGGCTTGTTCTTCGTTTCGCGCTAAGCGCAAAACATTATGGATTTGCCATGGATCATCATCCGTTCGACGCGTATACTGTTCTACGATAAAGTTGAGCAAATTGGCATTATCTCGAAAGGTGTCCACTACAAGCTCTCGCAGCTGAGCCTGTATGCTATCAATAGCCACGCCACCATTCTGCCCTGGTCGATAGATGAAGGAATC
>JAHQWA010000607.1 GCA_019634045.1 Saprospiraceae bacterium | reverse complement strand
GGGGACCAAGCGTTCGGCAGCTTCTACCTCTTCGATAAAAGTAATATTGAACGCTTCGCTGCTTTTGAGCTTAAATAACTCGATAAAGTTTGTGATATACTCTAGTTCCTTTTGTAGCGGAACCGCTGGTTGTTCACAATCATACAATACATATCTGAGCATCAAAGAAAGGGTGCTAATTCCCTCTTGTGTTTTATCGGAATTTGTGACGGATAATGCGTAAATATTATTCAGCGCATTAAATAAAAAATGTGGGTTGATCTGCATTTTTAAGAACTTCAGCTCACTTTTCACTAATTCCATTCTGGATAAAATCTCACTCTTCTCTTTTTGTTGGGCGTAAGCAAAGGTTTCTATGAGTATCGCTGAAAGACAGGGAATAGATAGGATTAAAAGTTGCCGAAAAGAACGCGATGCCATTAGGGGAGGTCCTGCACCAATTCGTGCCGTGGAGGCTCGCCTCATTGGATCTGGGCCGAGAACAGTACCGAGGTAGGCAGCTAACACAATTAAAGGGACAATGGACAGTAAAAAGTAAATGTATTTTTTTTTGAGTAGGAATTTCGGCACAGCATAATATATCACTACAAAAAGAAGGAGGGCTTGCAGTACAAAGGATAGGCCGTTCGCTCGAATAAAACGTAGTTCGAAGCCAATCGACATCCAAACCAAGCACCAAACTCCTAACCAAAATAGCACCTGAAATAGGTATCTTTTAAAGATATACATATAGCAAAGAAAGTAAAATATATTTTGCTCCCCCCTTAAATTTACACGTTTGAGATCGAGGAATAAAACGATTCAACGGATATCATTACCCATCCACTGAAAACTATTACCCATTCACTGAAAGCTCAAGTTCTAGACTTAAATATGGCCTATATTTAATTCTATACTAGAGAATTTTGGTGATGAAAATGAACTAAAAAATAGATCCATACTCAGACTTGAGAATCAATCACATAAGATACCAGCCGCTAAAGATATTCGGGACGAAAGTGAAATATTCTTAATGCATAAAACAATCAAATGAATTATCTAAAATGCTCAATTTTACTGCTTCTGGGAACTGCTCTATTCCTTACATCTTGTAAAGATGACGAAGATTCCTGTATTGAAACCATTTGGTATGAAGATGCCGACGGTGATGGACTAGGTAATCCAAGTGTAAGTCTTATGTCATGTGATCAACCTGATGGTTACGTCGATGATGATACCGACCCAAATGATACAGGTCTTGCTAGTACGCCTCTCTCTGCCTTTGATGAATTTAATCCCGATGCGGTGATTATATCATTTGATGGAAATGAAGTCACTATCGAGTCAAATGGATTGCCGAATCATACATCTCCTTATTGGGAGGAAACGGCACCGCTATATATAGACCCTGTGGTGGCCGTTCGGCAGACACCTGGTCGTATTGCGGGTAATCGTAGTTTTACGCTTACCGTACCAATTGTGCCAGAAATAGCGCCCACCAGTACAGTAACGGGCTTAGGAGCTATTGGTATTGCTGTCACTGGGGTTCCTATTTTCAATGATTTAGAAGGCCCGAATAGACCTTTAGAAGAAATGATCGTTGAAACTTTTGATTATGCCGGAGCGCATAATGGCCCTTCCGGTTATCACTATCATATAGAGGCTTATGATGTTCCTGAGAACACCGTACTTTCTCACGATGACGAAAAATTAGTAGGGATTATGTCGGATGGGTTTTTGATTTATGGGAGAAAAGAGATGGATGGCTCTTATCCTACCGACTTAGACGAGTCTGGGGGGCATTTTGGTGTAACTCCACATAGTGACGGGGAGGAAATTTACCATTATCACATCATCAATGAATATTATTTTGGAAATATAATTGCTCTTTTTGCCGGGGAGTTACAAGGCACGCCCAATACTATTTTCTGACATAAAATTTGATGGCTCACCGGAAAGGAATCATCAGAATGTCTATGCAGCTAATTCGTGATGATTCCTTTTTAAAAAGAAGAATATGAAATGTGCTATACCAATTGCATTTATGTTAAGTGCATTAATTATAAGCTGTGCAGAAAATAGAGAAGCAAAAAGAAGCATTCCTAATGCACTGGAAATATTAGAACGGATACCAGATAGAACCGTCAACGCATCTTTATTGCACTACGAAAATAAAACATCGCTATGGTCATTGAATGACCAACTCTATTCAGGCTTTATGGTAAGTTTTTACCCAGACAGTACGCTCAAAGAAAAAACAGGAATCCTAAATGGTAAAAAACAAGATCAAGCCGTGCGGTGGTATCCTGACGGGGAGTTGAAACAAGTGGCAAATTATCATCAAGGGAAACTGCACGGAGAAAAAAAAAATGTGGTCATCAGATTCAAGCCATATCTTAATTGCTCATTTAAATTATCATTTAGGAAAGGCACACGGAGAACAAAAGCAATGGTATCCCTCTGGTGAACTTTACAAAAAATTAAATCTAAGCTTGGGCAGAGAAGAAGGGATTCAACAAGCCTTCAGAAAAAACGGTGAATTGTACGCTAACTACGAAGCGAAAAGTGGTAGAATATTTGGTCTAAGAAAGGCATCACTTTGCTACGGGATAGAAGAGGAAAATGTTAGGTACTATGACAAATAAAATCACCCTACTTATGGTTGCTGGTGGTGACTCGCAGCTTGACCAAACAGAGTCGAAACGCTTCCCTCTTGCAACAGGCGAAACCTCCTCAGAAATTCCGATCTAATTTATTTCGTTTTTCTTCCACAATAGCGCGGACATAACAACCTTCCAAATGATCGTTGACGAGTCCCATAGCTTGCATGAAGGCGTAGGCCGTGGTAGGACCTACAAAACTCCATCCTCTTTTCTTGAGGTCCTTACTAATCGCCGTAGAAGTAGGCGTTTGGGATAAAGTACTTAGCGTGGCATAATCCATTTTCTCTGGCCGTTCACTATCATCCGGTTCAAAGCTCCAGAAGTATTTAGCTAAGGAGCCCACCTGGTCCACCAGATCACAGGCTTTTTTTGCATTGTTAATCGTGGATTCGATCTTTTTTCGGTGCCGTACAATTCCTGCATCTTGTAGGAGTAGTTCTACCTCTTTCTCTCCAAAACGAGCGACCTTTTCAAAGTCAAAACCGGCAAAGGCCTGGCGGAAATTTTCGCGCTTCCGCAAGATGGTGAGCCAGCTTAAGCCGGATTGAAACCCTTCTAAACAGATCTTTTCAAATAGACGAATATCATCGGTAACGGGATGCCCCCATTCTTCATCATGATATAGCAGATAATCGGGTAGGTTGTTATACCACCAACAACGCGCTTTGCCATCTTCTCCAATGATGAGTCCGTCTGCTGGTATTTGCTTTGCCATAGCTTATTATTTGGGTGATCGAAAGGGAGTCAATATACAATCTTCGGATCGCTTGACCTAACGATTTCTAATCATTCAATTCTGGGAATAAGCCCGATAGGCCATCTTCCGAAGCCGCACAGATGCCCCGTTCTGTGATCAATCCCGTGACCAGTCGGGCAGGCGTTACATCGAAGCCATAGTTGAGTGCAGGACTCTCAGCAGGAGTGAGTAGGACTTGCTTGAGCTCGTCCTGATCCAAGCCTTGAATATATTTAACCTCATGGCCGCTACGTTCTTCAATCGGAATATCCCGCAACCCATTCTCTATCGTCCAATCAATGCTAGAGGAGGGGAGGGCGACGTAAAAGGGTACCTCATTGTCATGCGCTGCCAAGGCTTTGAGGTAGGTGCCGATCTTGTTGGCCACATCTCCATTTCGGGTAGTTCTATCTGTCCCAACAATGACCATATCTACCAATTGATGCTGCATAAGATGACCGCCTAAATTATCGACAATCACCGTATGCGGAACGCCATGTTCTTTGAGCTCAAAGGCAGTGATCCGCGCCCCTTGATTTCTGGGCCTCGTCTCATCTACCCAGACGTGGACAGGGATGCCTTTATCATGAGCGGCATAAATCGGAGAGGTAGCGGTGCCATAGTCGATGCAAGCCATCCAACCTGCGTTGCAGTGGGTTAAAACGTTTACGGGCTTGTTACCATTATTCTGGTAAATATCTTCGATGATCTTCAATCCGTGCAGACCGATATTTCGACAAAAAGTGACGCTCTCCTCAGCTACTTCAGCGGCCAAGGCCTTCGCAATCGCAATCAATTGCTGCTGATCATTGATACCCCGTAGCGCGGCTTGAACTCTTTGAAGTACATTGAACAGATCAACAGCAGTGGGACGTGTTTCTTGTAACTGTTGAATGGCGGTAGGGATGAAGGTACTCCAGTCGGTGTTTTCGGGAGCGTGATAAAGCCCTAAGTACATGCTATAGGCTGCCGTAACTCCAATTAAGGGTGCCCCGCGAACGTGCATTTCTCTAATAGCTGCGGCACCTTCTTCTAGACTCTTGAGCGCTTCAATGGTCAGCGCATGAGGGAGGCTGCGTTGATCGATGATATGTACAGTGCCCTCATCTTCTGTGTCGAGCCAAATGGTGCGATAGGATTGATTTTGGATCTTCATGCTATTTATTTGCTCTGTATTCCTTTGCTATTCTAACGCGCCAAAACTACTAAAAACGTCCAGATTCATTCCGCTAATAACAGATTATCCTATTACAAGACTTAGGCATAATCTTAGCTTATTTTACAATTAACGTGGAATTCATCTCGAGGATGTTGAACGAGCCTGCTCGATCTGTGTAGGAAATATCAGCGCTTCTGGCAATTAAATCATGGCATGGGAAGTTAATGCACTTAGCAACATATCCCTTGGGCATATCCTCCATTATCAGGATATTGTACTATTCAACATAATAACCAGAAATGAAACGATTACGATTCAACAACTTACTAATTTTCTTTTTCCTATCCATTACCTACATCTCTGCACAAAATACGGAAACCGCCAAGGTGATCGCTTTTGTCAATGTAAATGTATTACCCATGAACGGGGATGGTCTCATGCCCAACCAAACCGTATTGATCAAAAATGGTAAGATCCACAAGGTGGGGCCGGTGACGAAGATTCGAGTTCCTAAATCGGCCATGCAGATTGATGGGGAAGGGAAATTTTTGATGCCTGGTCTAGCAGAAATGCATGCCCATATCCCTACACCGAGAGACGGTGATGATACCCGTGTGAAGGAGGTCCTGTTTTTATATCTATCTCAGGGAATCACCACCATTCGGGGCATGTTAGGGGACCCTTATCATTTAGGACTGCGTAAACAAGCAGCGGACGGGAGTATCCTTAGCCCACGCATTTATACTTCTAGCCCTTCTGTTAATGGTAATAGCGTGCAAACCATTGAAGAAGCCCGGACCAAGGTGGCGAAATACAAAACGGATGGATACGATTTCTTAAAGATCCACCCGGGCCTAAGCTTGGAAGTCTTCAATGCTGTAGTCGCAACAGCCGAGAAGGTCGGGATCCCTTTTTCAGGGCATGTTCCTTTGCAGGTAGGGATCGAAAGAGCTATCGACGCGGGCTATGCCTCCATCGATCACCTAGACGGATTTTTAGAGGGACTAGTGTCAGAGTCTGCGGATGTGGAGATGAACCAGAATGGCTTTTTCGGGTATAATTTTACCGCCTTGGCGGATGTTAATAAATTATCTAAACTAGTAGCTAGGGCCAAGGCTCGTGGCGTCTGGTTTGTGCCTACACAAACACTGATGACTCGCTGGTTTTCACCCACCAAACCAGAAGTGATTGGGAATGAGTCTGAAATGAAATACATGCCTTCTGCTACCCTTTACCAATGGCGACTCAACAAAAACCGCATGTTGGAAGACCCCGCCTATGATGTGGAGCGTTGGAAAGCCTTTGTGGCGTTGCGGCAAAAGATCATGCGCAATTTACATCGTTCAGGTGCCGGAATCCTACTGGGATCAGATGCACCGCAGGTCTATAATGTACCCGGTTTCTCGATTCATCATGAGTTGAAAGACATGGTGGACGCGGGGATTCCTGCCTTAGCTGTATTGCAAAGTGGCACGGCCAATCCAGCCAAATTCTTCGGAGAAGAAGGGACGTATGGGACCGTGGTAAAAGGGGCGGCAGCAGACTTGATCTTGCTGGAAGCCAACCCTATAGAAGATATTAGTAATGCCCAGCGACAAATAGGAGTGATGACTGCCGGGCGCTGGTTGACTAAGTCTGTCATCAAGGCCCAATTAGCGGAAATCGCTGGTCGTCAAAACAAGTAACCAATAGCTGGACTTACGGCCAAAATGACCCGAAGCATGCTCGGCAAATCTGCCTGAGGCTTCGGGTTTTTTTATGGGGGAGATATAGCTGGGGATGAATCCGGACTTCATTTAGCTGGAAATTAAAAGGGCTTCGAAGATTAAGTTTGGCTGAGTTTTCTTATTATTGGTGTAATTAAATCGCCTTAGTTCATACTCTTAGTACACTCATGAGTCAAGCATTAAGTTTTGAGGATTTTGAAAAAGCTTGTCAGGGGAATCGATTATACCAATCTCTCACACCTGAAGAGCGGCATCACCTTTTTAAGTTAGCCAAACGTCAGCATTTCCCCGCTGGAGAAGTTGTGTTCTACTCTTCCGAGACGGATAGTTCTGCATTTTATATCATTGAAGAAGGTAACCTGAGATTGAACCTGAATAGCGGCAAAGAAAAAATATATGAAAAAGGAGAGCTATTCGGAGAGATCTCCGTCTTGAATGGGAGCCCTAGAATGGGAACGATGACGGCCCTAGTAGATAGTAGCCTGATTGTAATTGAAGGAGATCTATTGTTCGAAGAAAAGATGATTCCGCCGCAGAGCTCCTTTTCTATTTTTCGAGGTCTAGTCGGCTATGTCATTAGCTATTTGAATGAGGAATACGCCCACGCCACGGAACGTATCATCGAGAAAGGGGAAGGGGTGACGATTGAGTTTAAGGAGTCATTGAGCAAGAAGCTAAAGCAAGAAGTGGTGAAGACCATTTGTGCTTTCCTCAATACTAGGGGAGGTACGATTTTGCTAGGAGTGAATGATGAGGCAGAGGTGATTGGCTTGGATGTCAACTCAGAAAAAGACCTAGATAACTATAAGCAAAGTATCATACAGATTTTAAAGCACAAAGTCGGGATCAATGGCTCCACCAATATTCACTTTAATACGGAGAAACTCGACAACAAAATATTGCTAAGGATCAATTGCACACCTTCTAACCATCCGATCATTCTAGAGGATAAAGATGCACAACATTTTTACATCCGATCTGGCCCCACGAGCATCAAGGCCCCCAATATTAAGGAAGTACTTTCCTACTACCAAGAAAGGTTCGAAACCTCCAATCGATATGGTTGATCATGACCTAAATCACCTGCTATGAAGCACGCCAAAAATAGGGAGTGAATAGCACCAGGATTGTAAATAACTCCAAGCGTCCCAATAGCATATAGAATACCAAAAAGAGCTTAACAGGCTGACTCAAATGGGCAAAGTTGTCTACTGGCCCTACTTCCCCTATGCCTGGTCCTACATTGCCAAGGCTAGTAGCTGCTGCGCCTATCGCTGTCATGAAATCGAGGCCGAGTATCGTCAGGATGATGGATCCTAGCACGAAAAGAATAAGATAGAGGAGGAGGAAAATGATAATATGGGTAAGAATCCGTCCGGGCACTCGTTTACCATTCAATTTTAAAGGAATGATAGCCCTGGGATGCAGGATCCGCTTGAATTCCAAAAAGGAGTTTCTGAAAAAGACAAGATGACGAATGATCTTGATGCCACCACTAGTAGATCCTGCCGAGGCGCCTAAGAACAGCAGAATAAAAAAGGTCATGGTCAAGCCATTCGACCAACTGGTGTAATCTGCCGAAACGAAGCCGGTCGTCGTGATCAAGGATATGATCATAAAGAGACTTTGGCGAAAAGAGCGTTCCACGCTTTGACCCGATACCCCAAATACGCCCAAGGTCACCAAGCAAGTTAGCAAGAGGACAAGAAAAACGTAGGCCCGGAATTCGTCACTTTTCCAAACCCGCCCCAGCTTGCCCTTGAAGGCAAAATAGATGACTGTGTAATTGGTCCCCGCCAGGAACATGAAAAAGGCAAGGGTATATTGGATCGACGCGCTATCAAAGTAGGCAGTACTAGCATTCTTGGTAGAAAAACCGCCGGTAGCCATGGTGGTCAGGGCGTGATTAATGGCGTCGTAGAAGCCCATCCCCAGGCCGTACAGTACTAGCATTAAGGTACCCGTTAGCCCTACGTAGAGAAACCAAAGGCGTTTAGCCGTTTCACTAATCCGGGGGTGTAACTTGTCGGAAGTGGGCCCCGGCGCTTCAGCAACGAATAGCTCCACCCCGCCAATACCCAAGAGTGGGAAGATGGCTACAGTTAAGACAATGATGCCCATCCCGCCAATCCATTGAGTAAGACTGCGCCAAAATAAGATGCCTTTGGGGGTGCTTTCAATATCAGTCAAAATACTGGCACCGGTGGTTGTCATACCCGATACGGTCTCAAAGAGGGCATCGGCCAGATTCGGAATCACGCCACTGAATACGTAAGGTAGCGCTCCATAGGTAACCATCGTTAACCAGCCCAGGGCAACTATTAAATACCCTTCTCTCTTTTTGATGTTTCCCTCATTCTTCACGAAGTAGAGTAGGGGCCCAGCCAAAACAATACCGGACAGGCCGGAATAGAGTAAAGCCAGGTGATCCCCGGCCTTGTAGTAAAGAGAAAAGGGAATGCACAACAGCATCAATGCACCAAGGAGAGCAAGGAGGATGCCGATTACTCTGATGATTGGTCGAATATTAATCATAACACGCCCTCACCTAACGGAATAGTTTTTCTAATTTGGAAATGGCTTCTGGCAGCGCAAATACGATCACTTTATCATGAACCTGTAGCTGAAAATCACCATTGGGTATCAGGGTTTCTTCGCCACGAATGATGCCACCCACGATAGCCGTACTGGGGAAATGTAGATCCCGCAAGGGCTTCCGCGTCAATTGATTTTTTTTATGGATGACATACTCAATGATTTCCGCATCCACCCCCGCTAAGCTCGTAATCGCTTCTACCTGGCCTTTGCGCACGAAACGAAAGATATTATTCGCCGTAATCAGTTTCTTATTGATGAGTGTGTCTACTCCAATGTTTTGAGAGATATGAATGTATTCCTTATTTTCTACTTGCGCAATGGTCTTGTACACGCCATGGTTCTTTGCCGTAAGGCTAGCGATGATATTGGTCTCGGAATTGCCGGATAAAGCAACAAAAGCATCCATGCGACTAAGCCCTTCTTCCTCCAGCATGTCAAAGTTGCTCGTATCGCCGTTTATGATCAAGGTGCTATCGAGTTCTTCAGCCAAAACTTTGCATTTCTCCTTATTGCGTTCAATCAAGGTCACATTGTATTCCTGCTCTAGAATTCTGGCGGTATCTCTTGCCAAACTACTTCCGCCCAGGATCATCACATTTTTTACTTTCACCTTCTTTTTACCTACCAAATTGATCACGGCATCTATGTTCTCCTCTCGCGTGATGAAATAGATGTGATCATTGCGATGGAAAACAGTTTCAGATCTTGGAATCAAGGTTTGATGGCCTCTTAGGATAGCAATGGGGCGGAGCATAAAGTCCGATTGCATGGCTCGAACTTCCGACAGCTTCCGGTTGGCTAGGGGAGAGTAATCGTCCAGTGTAATACCGACCAGGCTAATTTTACCCTCTTCGAATTCGAAGTGATCCGTAAAAGAGCATTGCTTAACTAGGCGAGAAATCTCTTTCGCTGCTAGTTGGGGCGGACAAATTAGCGTATCGATTCCTAGGTCTTGGAAAAGTTCGCATTGTTCAGCAGAAAGGTAGCGTGGGTTTTGCACCCGGGCAATCACTTTCTTGGCTCCGATCTTTTTGGCTAGCACTGATGCGATCAGGTTGGTCTGCTCAGAAGTGGTCAAGGCTAAAAACAAGTTGGCCTTATTTACTTCAGCTTGTCGCAGGATATCTATAGAGGAGACATCTCCTCGAATGGTCAAAACATCTAGATGGCTGGCGGCGATATCAAGAATGTCCTGATTGGTATCAATCAAAACGATATCCTGATGCTCAAAACTCAGCAACTCCGCCAGATGGGAACCCACATCACCCGCTCCCGCAATCACAATTTTCATTTGTCAAGGTTTAATCCCGCAAAAGTAGCCTTTTTTGCTCATTTTAAATAAGACAAATCCTTTACTCTTTTGTTGTGTACGCTGGATTTGCGCGGCAAATGAAGTATTATTGTGGCATGAAGGTATTAATGGTGTGTTTAGGGAATATTTGTCGTTCTCCCTTAGCTGAAGGTATTCTACAAATGAAGATTAAGGCGCAGGGATTAGATTGGGAAGTGGACTCAGCAGGCACGGGTGCCTGGCATGTCGGAGAGCAACCCGATCGACGCTCCATCCAAGTGGCCCGGAAAAATGGAATTGATATTACTTACCAAAGAGCACGCCAATTTCAAGCACAAGATTTGGATACCTTTGACCTGATCTTCGCCATGGACCAATCTAATTTGGCGAATATTCTACGCAAGGCCAATAATACAATACAAGAAAAAAAGGTACATCTAATCATGAACCAGGTGGACCCGAATGCCAATAGGAGCGTTCCGGATCCCTATTATGATGACGATGGTTTTGAGCAGGTATATGAGATGCTGGATAAGGCTTGTGATAAGATCATTGCGCGATGGGTGTGACTAAGGTAAGGAGGCAAATCTACCCTTCCAAGCCCGTTTATTGTGTTAAATGAAGAATAAATTTGATGTTTTTTTATCTCCTTTTCACTAGATTACCTGCGCAAAATTCAATTTCATAAATGAGTGCTAGTAAGTTGATTGCCTCGTCCTCAGAGCGCTTACTCCGCTTGTTTTGCTCTATCACACCATTCACCTCCCACCAAAAAAAATCGCGAGAAAGAAATAATTTTTTCTATCATTGCGTTATCAAGTACGACAATCAGAAACGTACTACGTACTCCAACATTACGAAGAACCACTCCAACAACAAGTAGCATAAAACTACTTATCACACCTATTTAACCCGCATATTTCTTCCCTATAACAATTTTATCCGATCAGTCATTTTCCCCAGTTGAAAAGCTTTTTTTCATTTATTTAATCAAAACCGACACACTACCATGAAAAAACTGTTGTTTTTGCTACCCTTCACTTTATTTGTTGCTTGTGATAATGTAGGCAAGTATGCTGAAGCTATCACCAGCGTTGCTGGAGAATGGGACGGAGCTACTGAAGCTGTTACTGGACTTTTAGGAAACATTACTACTGCACAAGGTGGAATCACTGAGATGCTTGGAGGAATGAACATTAGCGAAGAGTTACAAGGCTCTTTGGCTGCTGATGTATTGGGTCAATTGACTGGATTCAAAGATCAAGTGACCAACCAAGGAACAGCCTTGTCTGGAATCCTCGAGCAAGTGAATGCCTTCAAAGGGCAATGGGAAGAAAAGGGCCAAGCTTTGCAAGGCCTGAAGGACGGATTGTCAGCCGGAAAATTACCAGAAGATGTTGAAGGTACGATCAGTGGACTTAAGGAAATGATCGCTACCGGTACAAGTAAAGTAGGTGAATGGGGACCACAAGTAGAAGGAGCTCAGTCTGGAGCCAAATCTGCTTTTGACCAATTCACATCTTTGTTAGCAAGCGTTACGGCTGGCGAATAATATCTCGCTCTCGGTAACTAAAGAAAAAGGCCAAGTCCCGTTGAGGGCTTGGCCTAATTTTTTATAAAAATCTATAAGCTCTCCCCTAGGAGAAAGCTAAATTGATAATCTCTTGTTGTTGCTGATCGTGGATCTTCTTATAGCCTGTTGCTGGTGATGCACTCGACTTTCGAGAGATCAAGCTAAGGTCAGCATTCAAACCAACCTGTGATGAGGCAATAATAGAGTAAACATATTGCCAAGCTCCCATATTAGAAGGTTCCTCCTGCACCCAGAATGGTACTGCTTCCGGATAGCGCTTGAATACCTTTTGCAGCTGGGTATCCGGCAGTGGATATAACTGCTCCAGTCGTACAATGGCTACATCATCGCGCTTATCTTGTTGCTTGCGGTCCATCAGATCATAATAGATCTTTCCGGTACATAGCAATAGTTTCTTCACCTTCTTACCACTGCGTGCCCCTACGTACGGATCATCATATACCTCTTTGAAACCATTACCTATCTCAAAGTCGGAAATATCAGAAACCACAGCTGGATGCCGCAATAATGACTTTGGAGTCATCACGATCAAGGGCTTTCTGAAAGGCCGGGCTAGCTGTCTACGCAATAAATGGAAGAAGTTGGCTGGCGTGGTCACATTCGCAACAGTCATGTTGAATTCAGCACAAGACTGTAGGAAGCGTTCCACCCGACCACTAGAGTGTTCGGGGCCCTGCCCTTCGTAGCCATGAGGAAGCAATAGCACTAAGCCATTCATCCGCTGCCACTTGGATTCCGCGGCAGATACAAACTGATCCACCATGGTTTGAGCACCATTATAGAAGTCGCCAAATTGTCCTTCCCAGAGTACCAAAGTTTCTGGGTTAGCCATGGCATAACCGTACTCGAAGCCCATCACGCCAAATTCTGACAATAGGGAGTTGTATATTCTAAACTGACCTTGGTCATCTGCTAATCCAGAAAGCCGATTGTATTCTGCGTCGGTATTGATATCTCTGAGAACCGCATGTCGGTGAGAGAAGGTTCCTCGCTTGACATCCTGTCCGCTCATTCGAACATCTTTGCCTTCCATCAGAATACTGCCGTAGGCTAGGAGTTCTCCGAGTGCCCAGTCCAATTTGTTGTTATCTAGGAGCTTGCGCTTCCCTTTCAGCAAGCGATTCACCTTGGACAAGGCTTCAATACTGCTAGGGACAGTCATCAGATGCTGAATGATATGATCAATGCGCTCCTTTGCAATACCCGTCTCTGGAGAGGTTCTGAAATCCTTGGGATCTTTGGTCTTTTTCAGTTTTCGCCAAGCTTGTTCGGGCTCTTGGTATTCATAATCCAATGTGCTCTGCTTAACATCATTCAGGCGCTCCTGTAAATGGTTCCAGAATTCCTTTTGCATCTCATCCGCCAAGGCTTTATCGATGTCATTTCTTTCTAAGAGCTTCTTTTGATAAACTTCGCGTGGAGTAGGATGCTCATTGATGATCTTATACATACCCGGTTGGGTAAATTTCGGATCATCCCCCTCATTGTGCCCATGCTTACGATAACAAACCATATCGATAAACACATCATTGTTGAAGGCCTGTCTATATTCAACCGCTAATTCCGAAGCAAATAGGACCGCTTCAGGATCATCGCCATTGACATGGAAAACAGGAGCCTGCACTACATTCGCAACCCCGGTACAGTAGGTACTAGAACGAGCGTCATCAAAATCGGTGGTAAATCCAATTTGATTGTTGATCACAAAATGTAGGGTTCCCCCGGTATAGTATCCTTTCAACTGGCTCATCTGCACCGTTTCATAGGCAATTCCTTGCCCGGCGATGGCGGCATCACCATGGATCAAGATTGGAAGAATACGATCGTAATCACTTTCGTAAAGAATATCCGCCTTGGCTCTGGCAAATCCTTGTACTACGGTATTCACCGCCTCTAAGTGAGAGGGGTTGGGCGTCAGTTTTAAGTGAACCGTTTTATTACTGGGTGTTTGAACCTGGCTGGAGAAGCCCAAGTGGTATTTCACATCGCCATCTCCAAAACTTAAATCAGGTACAGCCGTTCCTTCAAATTCATTAAAGATCTGTTCATAGGTTTTGCCCATGATATTGGCCAGAATATTCAGGCGACCTCGGTGAGCCATCCCAATAATGATCTCTTCTACTTTATCCTCAGCTGCTTTGTTGATGATTCCATCAAGGGCCGCAATGGTGGTTTCTCCACCTTCTAGCGAAAATCGCTTTTGGCCAATGTATTTGGTATGAAGAAATTGCTCAAAGACTTGGGCTCCATTCAATTTCTCCAATATTCTTCGTTTCTTTTCGGCAGTCAGATCAAAGGCGCGATCCGGGTGATGAGATTCGATTTTTTCCCGAATCCATCGACGCTTATTACGATCCTGGATATGGTGGTATTCAAAACCGATAGAACCGCAGTATACGGTCTTCATGTGTTGAATAATTTCCTTTAAGGTCGCATTCTTCAACCCGCATTCTTGTCCGGCCAAGAATACCGAATCTAAATCGGCGGCTTCCAGACCGAAATCTTCCAGGTTGAGGTTGGGGTGTCGATCTCTTCTTTCTCGAATGGGATTAGTAGTAGAAAGCAAGTGGCCTCGATTGCGATAAGCCTTTATAAGAGAAAGCACTTTAAATTCTTTTGTATTGACGGGGCCGGCTTCGGTAGCGGTGGCACTGCCATTTCCATTTTGCGAGAATTCAAAACCCTGGAAAAAGGCTCTCCAGGTGGCTTCAACGCTTTCGGGGTTCTTCAGGTATTGCTCGTACATCGAATTGATGTAAGTAGGGTGAGCATTGCTGATTACAGAGAAATCATTCATTGATTATCTTGCCTTTTTATTAAAGGGTTAACGATTTGAGCTTGAATTTTCCAAATAAGCCGCAAGTAAAGACCTGTTTAAATCTTATACAAGCTTTTATTAAAAAAAAACAGTAGTAGTGTGTCGAAGTTCTTAAATTTGCCGCTAATTTCAGAAAAACGACTATTTGCTAGCTTTTTGTACTCTTAAGCGTACCGGAAGTTACAGTAGGTAGGGGTCGAAACCAAAGGAGAAATTTTTTTTAAAGAAAAGGTTTTTTTTTATCGGAAAAAGCATAAATTTGCACTCCGATTTTGAGAAGTGAAGAAAATTAAAGATTAATGGCACACCATAAATCAGCTAAAAAAAGAATTCGTCAGGACGCTAGGAAGCGCTTGGCTAACCGTTATTACAAGAAGTCTACTCGTACTGCGATCAAGAAATTGCGTGGTATGGCTGAGAAATCTGAGGCTGAAAGCTTCTTGCCTAAGGTATTGAGTATGATTGATCGTTTGGCAAAGCGAAATACTTGGCACAAGAACAAAGCTTCTAACCTGAAGAGCAAATTGACTGTATACGTCAATAATCTGTAAATACTTCCGGTACTTACAGTCTTGCGAATTGATAATGGATCACTGTTTCCATTATCAATTCGTTGTATTATATGGTCACTTCTCTACTTTTCTCAATGCCTTCCTTTCTAAGCGGCCAGCTGGCATATTTTGCTTTTAAAAACATTCAGGGCCAGTAAAGTTTTAGCTAAGCTATCACAGTATAATCTGAAGTTGCTAGCGCAGGTTCCTTGATCAATCCTTGAAAAATGCCAATAGAAAAGACTAAAAAGCAAATCATTTTGGAAGCCGCCGCGGTATTGTTTCGTGATAAAGGTTATAGTGCTACCTCCATGCGAGATTTAGCGGAATCGGTTCAGCTGAAAGCTTCTAGTCTGTACAATCATATCAGCGGTAAGGAGGAGATTTTGAAAACGATCTGTTTTCAAAACGCCAAAGTATTTCACGAGGAATTGGCTACCCTAGAAGCTTCCACCTTGTCTAGCACGGAAAAAGTAGAGCAATTGGTACGCTTTCATATCGTAATGGCGACCGAAGAAGTCACCTCCATCACTTCTTTTAATGATGAATGGCGGCACTTAACCGAACCAGACCTTAGTCGCTTCAAGGAGTTGCGTAAGGACTACGAGCATCGTTTTAAAGGCATTCTAAAGGCTGGAATCAAGGAAGGTATCTTTAAAAATATTGATCCCACCATCTTACTTCATACCGTACTTTCTTCCATCCGCTGGGTTTACGACTGGTACCGCATTGGACGACCTTGTACGCCAGACGAATTGGCAAGAGAGATTACGGAGATCGTACTTTCTGGAATTCGGCGCTAAGGTCTAGCCCTGACCTCCTGTCAAGTTCCCCCAAATGGGGTAGAGCCTCCCTCATAAATATCACTTATCTTTAGCAGACAAAAACCAAGCAAATTGTCTAGCTCCCTAATTCATGTCGGTATAGTCGAAGACAATGACGAGATCCGTCAAACTTTGGCATTGATCATTGATGGAACCCCCGGATATTCTTGCAAAATGGTCTTCTCCAATGCGGAAGCTGCCGTAGAGGCGCTCCGCAATAGCTACGTCAATGTCGTTTTGATGGACATTGAGTTGCCTGGAATGACGGGTATTGAGGCCGTTAAACAGCTTAAGCCGTCGGCACCGGGTATGGACTTCCTCATGCTCACCATTCGTCAAGATGATGAATCCATCTTTCAATCCATTTGTGCTGGCGCTACAGGCTACTTGGTAAAAGACACCCCGCCTACCGCTTTATTGCAAGCCATTCAGGAAGTGGCAGATGGGGGAGCACCGATGAGTACCAGTATTGCTCGGAAAGTAGTTCGTTCCTTTCATTCCACTACTCCCTCTCCGCTCTCAAGCCGAGAAACAGAAATCCTAAAACTACTCTGCGATGGCCTCAACTATCGATCCATCGCCCAACAACTCTTCCTCAGTGCTCATACCGTAAAATCACATATCAAGAACATCTACAAGAAACTGCATGTCAACTCAAGAGCAGAAGCCGTAGGTAAAGCCTTGAAAGACAAACTAATCTAAACCTAAAACCGTCCTTTTTCCGCTAAGTCTGAGTTCGATACCTCCACCCATCACCTTCCTCCTGCTCAAGATGCACCTTCCGTCCCAAGCTCCGCTTGTCGCTATCCCCCAAAAGGCATTTCCCTCCCTCAACTTTAACCTCTCAACTTTCAAAATCCCCCATCTGGGCGATAGCCCCCCTTTGTTTTCCCCCCTACATTTGAAACCGAAATCAATTTAACCGAACCCAAAAAATAAGAATATGAAAAAATGGATGCTACTACTGGGAATGGCATGTCTTTGGGCCGTAAATACGGACGCACAAATACTGCCTAAAGTAAAGCGCAGTGCTACCAATAAAACAGCCAATGAAGTGAGTAAGAAGGTGAACAAGGGGATTGACGGATTATTCAATGGCAAAAAGAAGAAGAAAAAGAAGAAAGACCAGGAGAAGGCCGCTGAGCAGACGGGGCCAGGCACTCAAACCAAATCAGGGGCCTCTACCACGAACACACCAACTACTGATCCTACGACCGCTTCCGAAGGAGCGGGAAACACACCGAAACAGGGACAATATCAAGGCAACAAGTCAGATTTTATATCGGGGGAAAGGGTAATCTTCTGGGATACTTTAGCCAATGAATGGACGGGAGAATTCCCTTCGCGTTGGGATCTGGTATTTGGTACGGTGGAAAATGGTCGCTTCAATGACGGGAATGTGATAGCCTTTATCAACAATAACTCCAAAATTATGCCTTTGATGCGCAGCAAGGCCTACCTGCCAGATCCATTTACGGTAGAGGCGGACGTGTATTTTCACGGTAAGGGTAATGAAGCCTATTACATTAACTTGGACCAGGCCATTTCTGTACGCTTTAGTAATGCCAGTGTTAAGGCCAATGGTTCGACCACCTACTTAAGTGATAGAAAAGGCATTGTGGGATGGCGTAAAATAGCCTTATCCTATCACAGGGGGGCTTTGAAGGTCTACCTGGATGGCGAACGTCTGGTAAATATGCCGCGCATTAAAAAACGACCTCCTTCTCTATCTATCAGCGCCTTAAGTCACAATTCGAATGGAGGAAAACCGGCCATGATCCGGAACATAAAGATCGCTGAAGGAGGCGTGCCTTTGTATCGAAGATTAGTCACTGATGGCAAGGTCATCTTCAATACCATCCAATTCGATTACAATAAAGCTTCTCTTCGACCTTCTGCCCGAGCAAGTATCGATAGAATCGCTGCCATGATGAAAGAACAGGCCAATGTGCGCTTGAGTGTAGAAGGGCATACAGATAGTGATGGGACAAATGAGGCCAATCAGGGTTTATCGGAAAGAAGGGCAGCAGCCGTAAAGTCAGCTTTAGTCGAACAAGGAATTGCAGCGGATCGGCTGCAGTCCAAGGGATGGGGGGAAGAAAAACCCTTGGAAACGGATGACAGTCCAGAAGCTAAACAGCAAAACCGAAGAGTAGAATTTATATTGATCTCCCAGTAGTAATATCCAGCTTGTCCTTAGGGTTCTTTTAGCAAAAGACAAGTAACGGAATGGAATTTTGTGATACGCATTGACAGATCTATCTGCCCAATGGGGTAGGGTTTGTTGATGCGTTTTCCTTCTTATTAGGCCATGCTTTCCCACCCCGCCGATTTTCTGATGGGACGAAGGGCCAACCCATTACTGCAATGGCGTTTTCATCGTATATTTTTCTATTGCATCATTTTACTTTAAAATCCGCTAGAGAAGGAAAAAAAATGTTATTTTGCCCGCCTTAGACACTTAATTTGAACTTGAAGCTAAGTCTTTTGTCAATCAAATAGCCTCAGGTACAAGTAGAACCATATCAGTAGTTGGACCCGTATGAGGGATATTATTGAACTTTATCGTGGTGTCATTATTCAGATTGCTACTCCGTATAGCACGGGTACTGGTTTCTACTTGAAAGAACCTAATATTATTGTCACGAACGACCACGTAGTACGTGACAATCGAAAGGTGGTAGTGGATGGAGAGAAGATTGAAAAGCAATTAGTTAAGGTTATTTTTAGTGATCCTAAGCACGATCTCGCCTTCCTTGAAGCGCCAGAAGTCCACGAAATGCCTGTTGTAGATTTAGGTGTGGGCGGAGAGATAGAGGTGAAAGCGGGAGATCCTGTTTTGGCCATTGGCCACCCCTTCGGCTTGAAGTTCATCTCTACTCAGGGCATTATTTCCAATACCTTGCATGAGCAAAATGACTTGAATTATTGGCTGCACGATGCTGCCCTGAATCCGGGCAATAGTGGCGGGCCTTTAGTCAATAGTGACGGCCATGTGATTGGGGTGAATACCTTTATCGTCAAAGACGGTAATACGATTGGCTTTGCCTTACCCGTGCCTTACCTCCAAGAGTCTATACAAGAATTCCAGAAAGAAATAGGAAAGATTGTAGTTCGTTGCCAAGCTTGCTCAAATTTGGTAACAGAAGAAACGATCGATAATGGGTACTGTCCTCATTGCGGAGCCAAAGTGCATTTGCCTAGTTCATCAGAAGAATATGAACCCGTAGGCGTAGCCAAGACCATCGAGGCGATGATCATCGAGGCGGGGCATGATGTGGAACTCTCTCGCAGGGGCCCAAATAATTGGGAGATACATGAAGGTAGTGCCCGCATCAATATCGCCTATTACGAGAAAACCGGCTTGATCACGGGAGACGCATATCTATGCTTATTGCCTAAACAAAACATTGGGCCGCTCTATCAATATCTCCTCCTGCAGAACTATCAAATCGAAGGCTTGAATTTTAGTATTAAAGACAAAGATATTATCCTTTCGCTCCTCATATATGATCGCTATCTGAATGTAGAAACGGGCTTGCACCTCTTTAAACGCTTGTTTGAAAAGGCAGACTATTATGACAATGTCCTGGTTGAAGAATATGGCGCCCTTTGGAAATATGAGGAGGAAAATGAGGAAGAGTTGGACAAGTCCTAGAACTTTTTTCCCCTACTGCGGTAATTCAGCCTACATCTGATAATAATCTATTGAAAAGCTGCGTTATTCCAATTGTCTGAGCTACACTATCTACGATTGTTCGCAAGGAGGAAATTAATTCTAAATTATACTACCAATTTTTAGTATTCATATTTATCTTTGTGCCGTTCAAGCTACCTCAGCAAAACACCCTAGTCGTTTTTGTATCCTTGGATACACCTTGCCCACAGACGCAAATAGTAACACCTGTAGTTTACGATTGAGAAAAAAGATATGAGAAAATGATGCAATATCCTATTGGTAGAATTAGACTATCTGGGATAAAGCTGGATTTTTCCGTTCAGAAGTAGTTGTCAGTTCCAAGGCTTTTAAGCCTTATTTATCCTATAATTTGTCAGCTGTTTACAGCATAATATATATCATTGTATGCAGTTGAATGAAAGAAAAATGAATATCTTGGCCAGCAGTTTTACAAATAATCGATTTATGAAAAGATTGAAATCCCTTTTGGTTGTCTGCTTTTGTTTCTTGGGTGCACTTTCCATCAGTGCTCAGGACATCCACTTTTCTCAATTTTACCTTTCTCCATTGAACCTAAACCCTGCCATGACAGGGGTGATGAACTGTAATGTTCGTCTGGTAGCTAACTACCGTAATCAATGGGCTAGTGTTTTGAGATCCAATGCGTATAGCACTTACTCTGTTTCTTATGATCAAAGAATTCCAGTAGGTCGCTATGACTACTTTGGTGTGGGCGGAACCTTCTGGGGAGATCGAGCAGGTGAAGCTAACTTCGCTACCTTGACCGGTAAATTTGCACTTTCCTACAGTAAAAAGATGGGGGGAGGACGCAATGACGGGCAGTATCTAGTGGTAGGTGCTGAAGGTGGAGTTGCACAGCGTAGTATCGACTTCTTGAACTTACGCTGGGGCTCTCAGCACGATGGCAATGGAGGTTTTGATCCTAATATCGGTTCTGGTGAAAACTTTGACAGAGACAACTTCATCTTTGCAGATATGGCAGCCGGTTTGTTGTGGTTTATGGTATTCAATGAAGACAACAACTTGTACTTAGGTGGGGCTTTCCATCACCTTAACCGCGCCAACCAATCTTTCTCAACGACCGAAGAGGACCTTTTATATAGTCGATTTACTTTCCACGCAGGTGGTGAATTCCAAGTTGGACAAAGACTGGGATTGTTGCCAGGCGTGATCGTGATGAACCAAGGACCATCTTTCCAAGTGAACGCAGGTACAAGTTTCCGCTTTAAGCTAGGTGGCGGTCGAAGAACCAACCAAGCTTTCCAGCTGGGACTTTGGGGACGTATTTCCAATAAGATCGAATCGGGTGTATTGACAGATGCCGCTATCTTGTCTACTCGCTTTGACTACGATCAATTCAGTATTGGATTTAGTTATGATGTAAATGTATCTCCTTTACGCCCTGCCAGTAACGCCAACGGTGGCTTTGAATTCGCTATGGTGTATAAAATCTGCGGACCGGCTCGAAGAGGTGTTTACTGTCCTAACTTCTAGCGCTAGTAGACCTTACGAGACAGAAAAAAACAGGAGTCATCTCAAGTGGATGACTCCTGTTTTTGTTTTTAGCGCTTACTCAACAATCTCCATTACAAAATCATAGTATTAAACCGGTCTAGCAGCCAGATAGATTCGAATAGCTTGTAAATACATGATCCTAACTTGATATCTTTGATTTTATGAAAAGAAGAAGCGCAACCCAACATCTGATGGCTGCATTAGGAATGCTGACCATTGTACCTACGGCATATGCTAATAGGCCCGAGCCGCGAGCTATGGCTACTTCCAAGAAGTCTGGATTCCCAGAAAATAGCCTAAAACCCGCCCGCCTAAAACCTGGTGATAAAGTCGGGCTCATCGCGCCGGGCAGTCCCATTGGTGAGCAGGCCCTCCAAAAAGCAATCGAAAATGTGGAGTCCTTAGGACTAAAGGTAGAATTAGGGAAACACGTCCGAGCCAATCGCGGATATATTGCGGGCACCGATCAAGAACGCCTAAGTGACCTCCATTCGATGTTCAGTAGAAAGGATATCGATGCCATTTGGTGTGCTCGGGGGGGCTATGGCTGTAGCCGTCTGTTGCCTAATATCGACTATCAGTTGATCCAGGATAACCCTAAACTCATAATCGGATACAGTGATATCACCGCCTTGCTCAATGCCATTTTTGAAAAAACGGGTTTGGTCGGATTACATGGTCCAGTGGGAGCCTCCACACAAACAGACTACACCTTGGAACACTTCAAGGGCGTGGCCATGAATCCGAAGAAGCGATTCAAGATAAAATTGAGTGCAGAAAATCAAAAAAAGGAAGAAGATATCTTTGTCCCTAAGGTGATACAGTCCGGAAAAGCAGAAGGAGCGCTGATAGGCGGCAACTTATCACTTCTAGCTGCGATGGCGGGTACTGATTATCAGCCTGAGGTGAAGGGGAGACTAGTCTTCATTGAGGACGTCGGCGAGAAACCCTACCGGGTAGATCGAATGCTTACACAGTTGCGGCAAGCCTACCAGCTTGAGGAAGCAGCGGGCTTGATCTTAGGCATTTTTGCTGGATGTGAAGCGGATGCGGATGATGATTCTCTGAGTTTGAAGGAATGTTTGGAAGATCGATTGGGTGATTTGGGTATACCGGTAATGTATGGCTACTCTTTTGGCCATATTAGTGACCAGTGCACGCTACCGATTGGTGTCCAAGCCCAAATGAACACCTCTAAAAAGACGATTACACTCCTAGAAGCTGCCGTACAATAGCCTATGAAACTCCACCTATACAGCTACGATCTTGCCCTGAGTACACCCTTTCGGATTGCCCATGGCGTTCGAACGGTGCAGCCCACCATGATCGTGGGCCTCGAATCCGGAGGGCATATGGGCCTCGGAGAAGCTACCGCCACCAGTTATTATGGGAAGAAGGTGGAAGACATGCTTGCCGTGCTTGAAAACCTGCGGGCTGAGATTGAAACGGAAAACCTGGATAGCCCAGAAGCATTCTGGCAAAGGATGTACCCTCGCCTGCGAGAGCATCCGTTCGAGCTGTGTGCCTTGGATGTGGCCGCAAATGATCTCTTTACTCGGCAAAAAGGGCTTCCGCTTTACCAATGGTGGCAATTGGATCCCACTGCCGCCCCTTTAACAAATTATACCATTGGTATTGGGCCGATTGAGGAAATGGTAGAGAAGATAAAAGCACAACCCTGGCCGGTCTATAAGGTCAAACTAGGCACGGACCATGATCTGGAAATCATTACAGCTTTGCGGGAAGTCACGGATGCCCGGTTCCGGGTAGATGCGAACACCGCTTGGACGGCGGAACAGACTATTGCTTTAGCACCAAAACTCAAGGAATTGGGCGTCGAATTCTTGGAGCAACCCTTAAAGGCGGATGATTGGGAAGGAGCAAAAGAAGTCTTTCAACATTCTGCCTTACCAGTGATGGCAGACGAAAGCTGTCAATTGGAGACTGATATTGAAAAATGCCATGGCTACTTTCATGGCGTGAATATCAAGTTGATGAAGTGCGGAGGACTTACACCTGCCCGGAGAATGATCCAAAAGGCCCGCTCTTTGGAGCTGAAAGTCATGGTAGGTTGCATGACGGAATCTACCGTAGGTATATCCGCAATCGCTCATCTAGCCCCGCTACTTGACTATGTTGATATGGATGGGGCTCTCTTGCTTAAAGACGATATAGCCACAGGGGTGGCCATCCAAAATGGGAAAGCTGTATTTCCAGACTTGAACGGAACGGGAGCAGAACTCTTCGCTGGATAGCCGGGGAAATTGTTGTCTGGAACCCCGTTCTTGATCCTGATTGTTTGTCTATTACTAAGGGGCAAGTAATTTGTACTGAACGATCTCATCCTCACTCATCCAATGTATATCCTCGGCCGCCGCCGCATTGATAGTGAAGTAATAGAATGCTTCAGCATCAGCCTGCGAAAATCCCATTTCTTGATAGTATTGTATATAGGGTAGGTGATTGGCATGACCTACTGGAAATTCTGTGGCTTCTTTATTGTCACCATCTGCCCAAGCGTGTACCCCAATTCTACTGCCCGCCTCCCGCGTACGCATTATCCCAGCTAGAAAAAAGTCTACAGCTCCAGAAGCGATCTCTGCATCAACTGGCAGATGGATATGCAAGCCTTTTGCCCGGACTTTACGCGCTACCTCTAAATTGGCAACATCATCATCGGAGCCTGGACACTGCTTCATGAATAAGGTCGTGGTATTTGGAAAGGCCTGGATGAAATTCTCCCAGTGTTCTGGGGTTCGAGAGTCGATCACGCCATCCATCTGTGCAGTGGTAGAGTCTATGTTGGAGAATATGCCAAAATCATTGGCATCCACCTGATTCTGATTACAATTGGCAAATAGGACTAGACATCCGAATAGGACTAGGCTGGAAATGCTTCGAGTTAATTGTTTCATATTAAGTATTGGCGTGAATGACTATCGTTGATAAGATCCATCCGGTAGAACGGATGGGAATTTGTATTGCGGGTCAGTTAGGAGTTGAAAAATGGCTGAATCCCCTTGCCGGAGTTTTTCTTTGCTATTGAGTTTCCATTCGTGCTCTATCTCCTCAAGGCGATTTTCCTGGGCGCCCAACAGGGAGGTCAGGGCCCAATAGTGATATTCGGTCACCATACAGCTATAATCACAAGTCTCGTCATCATAAGTATACCAAGCATCGGTGGGGTAGGAGGTAGGAATAGCCATAAACTGGCCACCCCTGGCGGTATCCATGGCTTTTGCAATCTCAGTACCCGGTTTTTCTCCAAATACGTCTGGATAAGTCTTGGCATAACCAACATGCGTGATCAGATGCAGAACTTCTTCTAAGCTGGCATCGAATCGACTGGTCAGGCCATTTCCTACGTAGTTCGGCTGCGTTTCTTCGTGTCCTAGATCCTGCCCTTCCCAGCCGTTTGGTGGATTAATATTCAAGTCTCTTTCCTTTTCCCACATGACTAAAAAGGCCTTTTGTTCCAATAGGCTTTCCAGTACAGCTGGGTTGTCAGGAATGCCGTCCTCGTCATTATCAAGATATTGAGCTAGTACATTAGCCGCATGGAGCAACCTATCGTCGGCTACGCCAGGGACAGCAAAGATTTTTATTCCGAATACTTCTACTTGGCGGCTGAATCGCTTTAAAACACCTTCCTCATTGGCTGTGATCTTGAAATTAGGATCATTACCTTCCTCGATGGGGACGAGCGATTTATTACAGGCCATTAGCACTAAGAAACCACAGATTACTATTCTGCACATTGTATTTGTCATGATCTTGTATCCTTTTCGGCATAGTGCTGATGATATATATCCAGTAATTTCGGTACCGCTACATTATCTCCCGTACAGATTAAAGCTATGTTTTGTCCTGGTATCTCGTCAAGGTATTCCTCTAGGCAGGCAATTGATGTTGCTGCACCTCCCTCCAAAACGATCCGCTCCCATCTCAGCGCATAAGCCATCGCCTTGGCTATGCTGGCTTCGGACACCAGGAAAGAACGGTCCACATATTGCTGACACAGGGGGAAAGAAAACTGGTTATCTGCAGGGATACCACCGGTCAGGGCATCGGCAAGACTTGGCTGCTCATCCACCGTCACCAATTGCCCTGCCTGGATACTGAGATGCATCGCGGCACCCTGCTCCATACTCACACCTACCAACCGGATACCAGGCTTTATGTTTTTGGCTGCGATAGCCATTCCCGCCATTAGGCCGCCCCCACTTAGCGGGATGATCATGGTATCGATGCTGGGCTCTTGTTCCAGGACTTCCAAGGCCACCGTCCCTTGTCCCGCAATTACGCCCGCACTATCAAAGGCCGAAATAAAAAACAGCCCTTCTGATTGCGCCATTGATCTTGCTTCTATGTCTGCCTCGTCTTGGTCTTTTCCTGCCACTCGTACCTCTACGCCTAGTTTCTTCATCCCTTGGATCTTCACCTCCGGCACTTGTGCTGAAATGCAGATCACCGCACGAATTCCCAATTTCTTGGCGACGTAGGCGATGGCCTTCCCATGATTACCCGTCGACATGGTCAGGACCCCTGCTTGCTTTTGTTCGGGGGATAGTTGCATGATGGCATTGGCCGCTCCTCGGAGCTTAAATGCGCCCGTAGGCTGCATCGTTTCCATCTTCAGCCAGATGTTCCGACCCGTCCTTTCAGTAAGCGAATAAGCGGGCTTTAAGGGCGTCTGAACAGCAATGCCCTGTATCCTATCTCTAGCCGCTTTGATGTCTTGTAAAGTAATATCCATTATTAGATTTCCAATTTTTAATCACTGCGTCCTGAGGTATTCTTCTATCCCTACCCGTAGAAGCTCCAAGCCTTCCAGAAGAAAACTTTTTCGTTCGCCAATCCCTAGTCGGAAATAGCCATCCATTCCGTAGCAATCCCCTGGAACAATGAAGACACTCTTGTTCAATCGAAGCCAATCTGAGAGTTCAGTCGAATTCACGCCGGGGGCGTGATATCGAACGAAAGACATGCCGCCCGCCTTGGGAGGAATGAAGTGAAAAAAGTCACCCTTTTCCGCTAACCAGTCCTGGAGGACCAGCAGATTCTCGTTGAGCATTTGACGATTCCGATTGAGTATCTGCAAACGCTTGGCTGGCTGTAAGGCAATTTCTCCAATCTTATGACTCAGAATTCCCGCCGTAATACTGGTGTAATCATGATATCCCCAGCTGTCCTCAATCACATCCTTGGGCCCCACCAACCAGCCCAACCGCAGACCAGGCAAGGCATAGGCTTTTGACAAACCGCCGTTTACCATCACCTTATCGTATTTGCCGTAAAAGCTCTCTATTTCAACACCATTCAACTCTGCTCCCCGGTAGATTTCATCACTAAATATCCAGGCGTCATTTTGTTTGGCAATGTCAATGATTCGATCTATTTCCGCTGCCGTGAGCGTGTAGCCGGTAGGGTTATTGGGGTTACATATGACGATCATTTTGGTGTCTGGGCTGCAAATCTGTTCCAACTCATCTAAATCTGGCGCCCAGTTGTTTTCTTCTCTTAAATGAAAGGCCTTCAATCGACAATCCATCTCAGCAGCTATGCCCCATATTTGCATATAATTTGGCACCATCATAACCACTTCATCCCCTCTATCCAGTAGCGTATGGCAGGCTATGAAGTTGGCCTCAGCAGAACCATTCGTCACCAATACATGGTCGCCATCGCAAGATTCATAGAGCGCCGCTATCGCCTTCCGTAAAGGGATAGAACCATTGGTCTGCCCGTACCCCAAAACGGTGTTTTGAATGAGTTTCAATTCCTCAGGACTCAAGAGCTCTTCTAAAGTGAAGGGATGAAAGCCACTCTCCGTCAGGTTGTATTCGACCGTATTTTCATACAGCGATTGGATTCGTTCTAGCAAAAAAGGAGGAATGTTCATATTGTTTTATTTGATGTTTTCAAAAATGGCTTGTGATATCATGAGGTCCTGGACAGCTACCCCGGTCAAGTCAGCGATCGTAAGCTGTTGGTCGTTTTGCCGGCCAAGTTGCGGATTCGCCAGTATTTCCCCAAGTTCAAGAGGACTTCTATCCTTTACAAGGCCAGCGCGCAAAGCCTGTGACCATTCACCTTGTCTCCGTGTCTGGGACCTGCTATCCACGACGACGAGCTCTGCGGAGGCCACTAATTGAGGATCTAGTTCCATTTTATGTGGCATGTCTGCCCCGATGGCTGTAATGTGTGTCCCCGGCTGTATCCAATTTTTTTCTAGTAATGGGGTACTGGAGGGCGTAGTCGTCACGATCAATTGGCATTGTCGAGCTAGATCTTCAAGATGCTCAACTACCTTTGTTTTGGCACCTTGTTGCCGAAGCGTCTCGGCTAACTGCTGGGCTTTTTCTGGATGTCGATTCCAAAGTAGCACCTCACTAAAGTCGAGAATCCGGCGATGGTACTTCCACTGGAGCAGGGCTTGGGTGCCTGCTCCGATGATACCAAGGCTATGGACCTGACTAGGCGCTAAGGCCCGGCTGCTAATGGCCCCAGCTACTGCGGTCCGTACATCCGTTAGGTGGCCTTCATCTAGTAAGATCGCTACCAATTGACCATTGGTTTTGTCGAAAAGGAGATTGAGTCCTTGACTAGAGGGGAGTCCAATAGAGGGGTTGTTATAAAAGCCCGAGGCCACCTTGATGACATAGTATGGGGCCGTCTTAATGTAGCCGTATTTGATATGTACTTCTCCGGGGGGCTGTTCAAATAACAATTCTCCTACCGGAGGAATAACGGCTTCCCCTTTCGAGTAGGCGATAAAGCCTTTACTAATCGTTTCAAAAACGTCAATCTTAGGCAGCAGGGACTGAATGGTATCCAATGAAATAGAAATGGGTAACGGCAAGGCTTGGCGCATAGCATATCCTTTAGTGTATGAAACAAAAGGATAGGGTATGCTGGTGAGCAAGAGACTTGATTAATCATTCCCAATTTCTTCCCTATGTTAGAATGATAATCGTGATAAGATCTCCTCTGCGGATAAAGATAGGAATTCACGTCTCATTTTTAAAAGTGGGACGCATTTTCCTGCTAGACCCGGTAATCTTGTTGACAAAAAAGATGATTTTGGAATTATTTCAGTCGATAAAGAGGCGCGCCCTGTACTCCCCTTTCTGGCTTTGGCGTTCTCAAATTACTTATGAACACTGCTTTTGGGGAATATTTGTAGGCTTACTCTATTTTTTTTCAGTAGTGCGTGGGGGATAGGTAGGGAAGTTGGTGTCAATTTAATGTGTTCTTGTTTGTCCTACTCTTGAGATTCGATACTGAAGGGGTCTAAAGCCTTCTGTTGCTGGTGAAAAACAGCCTTTTGTTGCCAATTAAGATTTGGCGCAAAGTAGCGGTAAAAGACACCTTTTGTAATTCAGCGAGAAAACTTCACGATTAGTAAACTCAACATTGGTAATATCCCATGCAATTGACTGGGCTTTTTGCTGCTCAATATTGCCGTTTATAGGGCTTGTTGATCAAGTGGCAAAAGGGCTAGTAGCATGCCGTTAGGCAGCATATAAGATCTGCGCTACTCTCTGTGATTATGTGATTTAATGGAAGTGGAGAGCAGCGGGTGGTTACCAAGAAGCTAGTCACTTCTTCATCAGCCGCTCTCTACCTTTTTGTCTCTTTGTATTGGCTAGAACAGTATTGGACTTGCTTGTTCAAGAAAGGGGTATCGGATATCGGTAAGGAAGAGGCCATGTGGCGGAACACTTAGGCTTTTCTGCATTCTTGTTTGTTGATCCATGGCTAGCCGAACTTCTTCTAGGCTTAGTTTTCCTAAGCCTACGTTCAGGCTCATCCCAACAATTAATCTGACCATTCCGCGAAGGAAACGATTGGCCGCAATATGAAATACTAACTTGCTTTCTTCGGTATGCCACTTCCATTCTGCCTGCCGCAATTCGCACTTCATAGTTTTTACATCCGTGTCACTCTTACAAAAAGGATAAAATTCGTTGTATGCTAACAGTAATTGCCCAGCTGCCTGCATAGCCTTAATATCCAATTTTGCTGCAAAGGGATAGAAGTAAGTGGTTTCTTGCTCAAATGGCTGTTTCTGGAAGTTTATATGGTACTCATAGGCTCGGTGGGTAGCGTCGAAGCGAGCATGCGCCTCGTCTACTACTTGCCAAAAAGAGTATAACGCAATATCTGGGCCTATGTACTTATTAATTCTGCGATCGAAAGCTTTGGGAAAGGTGCCGTCAAAGTCAAAATGCATAAAATACTGCTTGGCGTGTACCCCTGTATCTGTTCGACCACAGCCCGTGACAGCAATTGGCGTATTGAGGATGGTACTAAAAGCCTCCTCCAGTGCCTCTTGGACGCTAATTTGCTGGGGCTGTCGCTGCCACCCAAAAAATCTCGTGCCATTGTAAGCAAGTTCCACAAAATAACGCATATCCTTGGCTGCTTTGCCGCAAAACTAAGGAATCCCGGCTGATCATGGGGGATTTATCTGGCTTTAATTCCAGCTCCAATTCTAAGTTCAGACAGCCAGCAATGCACCCGTGACTCCATAAGAACAGACAAACAGCTTGAGTGTAGGGTTCTGTCTAGAAATTTTCTTGTAACTTAATGAGACACTTTAAACAAGCAAATCTATGACTCGTTGGACCCTAAGGACCACGGAAATAAACTTATACCTTTTCCTACTACTATTCCTGACTTCGTTGCCGAGCTGTAAAGATGAGGCACCTGCCACTACTACAGTGTCTACACCCAATATTGTTTTTATCCTGGCCGATGACTTGGGCTGGGCGGATTTGCCTAGCTATGGCAATGCTTTTCATGAAACGCCCAATTTGGATCGCTTGCGAAAAGAAGGGATGCTATTCTCCAATGCCTATGCTGCCGCTCCGGTCTGCTCGCCTACCCGAGCCTCGATTCAAGCCGGCCAATATCCCGCCCGAATGGGGATCAATGATTTTATCACAGGGCATTGGCGTCCGTATGAGCAGATGACTGTACCTAAGAATCGAACACAGTATTTACCGGATTCCTTGATTACTATCGGTGAAGCCCTGCAGGAAGCGGGCTACGCTACCGGTTATTTTGGTAAGTGGCATTTGGGCTGGACTGAACCTTATATGCCTGGAGATCAAGGATATGATGATTGGCGGGTACATCGGCGCGGCACCTTTTACAACTTAAAATCTCGTGAGGCAATATTCCCACCGGACGAAAACCTGGATGACGAATCTCGTTTGTCTGAAGTACTCACCGACTACAGCGTATCCTTCATGGAACAAAATCGAGACAAGCCCTTTTTCTTGTTTCTGTCTCATTATGATGTACATGTCCAATTGGATGCGGATCGAGATCTGATTGATAAGTATCTACAGAAGGTACCTAAAGATAGCTTTCCCGGGAACGCCATTTACGCGGCGATGGTCGAACATATAGATCGGAGTGTAGGTCGGATAATGAATACCTTGGATTCCCTTGACCTTGCCGAAAATACCATGGTGGTCTTCTTCTCAGACAATGGAGGTTTAGTTAGTCGTTTCGATAAAATTCCACTACTCGCTAAGGATAAATTAGAAATCTACGAAGATTCTCCGCTACAATATATCGCTACCTCCAACGCGCCACTCAGAGCGGAAAAGGGGACTATCTTTGAAGGGGGGATACGGGAACCGCTTTTGGTCAGATGGCCTGCAACTGTACCAGCGGGCAGTTCTTCCCATCAATTAATATCCAGTATTGATTTCTTTCCCACCTTTGTGGACTTGGCCAAAGGCCAACTTCCGACCCAGCAGTCGGTGGATGGGGAAAGCTTTGCCGAGATGTTAGAGGGGACCGAGATAGATAGCAATCGGGTGTTGTTTTGGCACTACCCAGTCTACCATCATGATCGCCCCGCTGGAGCCGTTCGGCAAGGGAAGTGGAAGTTGATTGAGTTTTTTGATACGGATACAGTGGAACTATATGACTTGAGTGAAGATATTGGAGAACAGAATAATCTAGCCAGCCAATTTCCAAAGAAGAAGGAGGAATTAAAGCGTCAGCTGGCCGAATGGAGAACACAAGTGGCTGCTCAGATGCCGGTCCCAAATCCAGATTTTGATCCGGATCGACGGGAGGAATGGGGCAAACACCCGGATCGACAGTGAGCTATAAATAGCTGAGTGCGGAAAATACACTTATTCAGGAATGCCATAGAAGACCTTTTAGTTCCAAGTATAAATCACCTGACATGTTTCGAAAATATTTACCTCTTGTAGCACTAGTGCTGGCCATAGCCAGTTGCATGCCTAAACCCAGCGTTTTTGACCGGACCAAGGCAGAGGAAGAAATCCTACAATTACACAAAGCTCAACGAGATTACCACTTTCAAAAAGACTCCATTGCTTTTGCGAACCAAATGGGTCTGGGATATATCTCCGTTAACCGAGGTCAGATCACCCAACCCACAGTAGAAGATAACATCAGTCGATACAATAACTACTTTTCTGCGGTAGAGTTTGTAAAGTGGGATGACGTAAGCCCACCAGAGATCCGTTTCTCTGATGATGGGAGTATGGCCTATACGGTGGTCGATAAAGAAGTGATTGTGGAATACAAAGTCAGCGAGACGGAAACGATACTGGACAGTGCCTATTACGCTTGGGTGGCGATCTATAAAAAGCAAGCTGAAGGTTGGAAGCTGGACTGTGTTGCCTCGACCAATCGATAGCGTAGGGGAGGCCTGTTTGAGCATCATTCCCAAAATGAAAAACGCCATGCTTTGGGGCGATCTAGACTAAATCACCCTCGTACGGCATTATCATTGACTACATTGGTGAGATAAAACCAGGCTGCTCGACCAAGATCCAGGCCCTTCATGATACTCGCCTTGTAAGCTTCTTGCTTCACGCCTTCACTGACCAGCCTACTGGGCAAGATGGGTGAAACTATGATCTGGTGTAGATGAGAAAGCGCCTTGCAAATACAAATTTTGCAAGGCGCTTTATGACTAGAATGATAATATATTATACGCTAAGCCGCTTTCAGTTTAGATATTCTAGAACGGCTCATTTTTTCTTCAGCGTACGCTCTGGTAATCAGAAATTCTTTCACCTCCTTTTGAGAAGGAAGGTCGAACATCGCGTCGGTCATAATCGCCTCGCAAATAGATCGTAGTCCTCTAGCTCCCAACTGAAACTCCAAGGCTTTCTCTGCTATGAAGTCCATCGCATCATCAGTGAAACTCAGGGCGATTCCTTCAAGATCAAACAGTTTTGAGTATTGCTTGACCAGTGAGTTTTTAGGCTCCGTAAGGATACGCTTCAAAGCGTCAAGATCCAGTGGGTTCAAGTAGGTCAATACTGGCAGACGTCCGATCAATTCAGGGATTAAACCAAATCGCTTAAGATCCTGATGACTTACATATTGCAGCAAGTTATCCTTATCGATACCCATGCTCTCATCATCCTCAGACTTGAAGCCAATCACTTGCGTGTTCACTCTACGGGCAATATTTCTTTCGATACCATCAAAAGCCCCTCCACAAATAAACAAGATATTACTAGTGTTCACTTTGACAAGCTTCTGCTCGGGGTGCTTTCTTCCGCCTTGCGGAGGCACATTCACATCAGTTCCCTCCAACATCTTCAACATGGCTTGCTGGACTCCTTCTCCGGAAACATCACGGGTGATGGACGGATTATCGCTCTTACGGGCGATCTTATCAATTTCATCGATGTAGACGATACCTCTTTCTGCTGCTGTCACATCGTAGTCACATACCTGAAGCAAACGACTGAGAATACTTTCCACATCCTCTCCCACATAGCCAGCTTCTGTAAAAACAGTTGCATCTACAATGGAAAAGGGAACATTCAAAAACTTCGCAATTGTTTTTGCCAGCAAGGTTTTACCGGTACCAGTTTGCCCAACAAAAAGGATATTTGATTTTTCTATTTCTACATCATCCGACTTCATCGGTTGGCGAAGTCGTTTGTAATGATTGTATACAGCTACTGAAAGTATTTTTTTGGCTTCATCTTGGCCGATTACGTACTGATCCAAGTGGGTTTTGATATCCATTGGCGTTACGGTCTCGGGCAGCATAAAGGGGTTGTTACTTTCCTGTTTGCTGTTATTACCGTATAGCTCTTCTTCAATAATTTCGCCTGCTTGCTCAACACAGACCTCGCAGATATGACCTTCGATGCCGGCGATCAATATGAGGGCTTCCGATTTGTCTCGGCCGCAGAAAGAACAACGATAATTTTGTTTACTTTTTCGCATACCTCAGCTGCTTCTTTTATGTAGTTGGTCAAGTGAATTTATTAGGCCTCAAGATTAGATAAAGACCTCTTTTCGGGCCAATTAAGCATCTTTGAACAACCTATATGATAAAGTTAAACAAAAACACCACAAAACCTACGGACTTTGTGGTGTTCTTGCCAGTGTGGATCTACTAAGCGTCTTTCTTAGGATTATTTCTATCCAAAACCTCGTCGATCAAGCCATATTTCTTGGCATCCTCAGCAGTCATCCAGTTATCACGCTCACAATCTTCTTGAATCTTTTTGTATTCCTGGCCAGTGTGATGAGCCAAGATATCATAAAGTGCTTTCTGTTGCTCCTTAATCAGGTTGTAGTAGATCTCCATATCTGTCACCTGACCTTGCATGCCACCTAATGGCTGGTGAATCATTACACGGCTATGGTAAAGACAGGTACGCTTTCCTTTCGTCCCAGCTGCCAACAGTACGGCTCCCATAGAAGCAGCCAAACCGGTACAGATAGTTCCAACATCAGGAGAAACGTATTGCATGGTATCATAAATACCCAATCCGGCAATGACAGAACCACCTGGGCTATTGATAAACATTTGTACATCACGCTTAGGGTCCGTAGACTCCAAGAAAAGCAATTGAGCTTGAATCACATTCGCCACATAATCATTTACGGGAACACCCATAAAAATGATTCGGTCCATCATCAATCGCGAGAAAACGTCGAGGCCAACGATGTTCATCTGGCGCTCCTCGATCACGTTAGGGGTAAATCCTTGTATGTTCGGGTAACCTAGAGACGACTTTTCAGCATATTTTTCAAGGTGCATGCTACTCATTCCCAAGTGCTTGGTAGCATACTTCATAAATTCATCTTTGTGGAACATGTAATGCTGTTTTATAAGAGTTCGGTTAACTAAAATGTCATTGATATTAACGCATAAGTACCCGTCCGGTTGACCTAGAGGAGAAATAGATGGCTATTTTTCAATAAGTCAAGCCTGTATTCTACTCCTCTTCCGCTGCTTTGGCAGCTTGTTCTGCCGCTCTTTCTGCTTCGATGGCAGCAATCACTTCATTGAATTCCTCCATGGTAATGGACTTATCTTTAACCTCAACTTTTTCTACCGCTGCTTCAAAGAATTTGTTAGAAGCCACTTCCTCGTAGATTTCATTTACCTGCTTTTCATCCTGCAACATGCGATCCGCCATGCTTTCTACCATAGATTCCATGTCAGGGCTAGGTGCTCCACCAAAATAACCTCGGATTCTATTTTTGAAGCTTTCTTTAATCTCTTCTGGGCTAACTTCGATCTCAAAAGCCTTATTTAACTTACCGCGAATAAGCGTCCAACGAAGATTGTCTGCGAAGGCTGGGTATTCCTTTTCCAAAGTCTTTGGATCTAATTGTTCATTGCTTGTTTGTAACCAACGCTTCAGGAATTCATCAGGCAGACTTAGCGCATTGGAATCCAATAATCGCTTCTGGATATCTCTGTACAACAAAGCTTCTGCTTGTGCATTGAAGGAAGAACCAATGTTTTCTTTGAGTTTGCCTCTGAATTCTTCTTCAGAACTCACTTGATCCGGCCCAAATACTTTATCGAAGAAGGCTTGATTGACCTCTCCTTTGGCTACTCTGGAAACCTTCGTGATTTCAGCATCAAAACTATCACCGACTGCTCTCTCATCCTCTTCTTCCAAGCCTAGGAAGTATTTTCTAGCGTATTGCTCTGTTGTATCTTTTTCTAGTTGGAAAGGGTTGATCTTAATCTGATCCCCAAGCTTTAGTTTAAGCACTGCATCTTTGACATCATCCTCTAGGCGGTCAACCAATACACTGAATTCATGCGTGATGCCCTCCTCTTTGACGGCATCACCGTCCATTTCGGTTACATCCAAGGTGACAATATCCTTTTCCTCGATACCGTCTTCTGGGTAGGACTGCTCTCCGTTGCGCTGCAAAAGGTTATCTATTTCCTCTTGAACCATTTCATCAGCGATCTCCACTGCATATTTCTCGAATGGCTCTCCTTCCAGACCAGCAACCTCAAAAGCTGGCGCAATGCCGATATCAAACTTGAACTCGTAATCTGACAGATCACGAACATCAAAATCGACTGGTTCTTGATCATCGGAAGGAATAGGTTGTCCTAGAATCTCCGTGCTATCATTCACCATAAAATCAGTCAACTGCTCCTGTAGGATTTTGTTGATCACTTCTCCCAACACCGCTTTACCAAACATTTTCTTCAGGACACTAATAGGTGTTCTCCCTTGACGGAATCCCTTGATACGAGCATCCTTGCGATATTTCTTTAGTTCCGTATTAAATAGTGGAAGGTAGTCGTCTTTTGGAATTTCAACCGTTAATACGGCATTTAAATTGTCAATATCTGTTCTGACAACTTGTGGCATAATAAATAGTTTGAAAATTTGAAGCTATGAGGAATGTTGACTCCTGGTGGGTGGTGGTAAGTTTTTGGTTATTGGTGATTAGTCTTTGTTCATGGATCACTGGCTTTTGTAGAGACGAGAAATTGTACCAATAATCAGAATCTATCAAATAACTAATAACATCTTACCATTACCTATTTCCCCAATAACTAATAACCAATACCTTAATTCTTGTCAACTCAAGAGCACTTTTCTCTGTCGGTGCTCCTCTTTAGTAGCTCATCTTAGCTAGCTACCGGATAGGAAATGATCTTCTGATGTGTTGATCATTAAGTCCTTTAAATGAAAAAGGGAAATCGGAATAAATAACTCATCCCCATTTCCCTAATTAGTGCGGGTGGAGGGACTCGAACCCCCACGCCTTGCGGCACTAGATCCTAAGTCTAGCGCGTCTACCAATTTCGCCACACCCGCATTGTACCTTATTCCGTAGGCTATCAGCACATTGAAACAAAGTCAAAATTAAAGGATTAACCTTGCGTGTCAATTCTTTGCTTTCTTCAAAAGCGATGCAAAGATAAAATCTTTTTTAAAAAAACAATCTTTTTGCAGTTTTTTTTGGCCTCAAAAAATCTTCGCTCCTTATCTGAAGTGCTAGCGGAATTATTCCAAACAAACAATTGTTAATTTTCCAGACGTATCTCATTAATTACTTATGAGTTTAAGTCCAGAACCGTTGAAAATTTATTAGATTTGTAATAGCGGTATTATGATCAACTAACTCTAGTTTAGCCTGTGTAGAAATGGGAACTTTAGTCCACCATAAGTTGTTTTGAATTTGCAACTGATGGAGAGGTAAAGTAAGGGATCAATACAGATCCTTTTTATGCCCCTTAACATTTCCACCAGGACCTAAAAATTGAATGATAGCGACGTAAAGCAAGCTAAAATAGTAGGAAATGGCTTTTAGCAGCTCCACTCCTGATTTATATCTGCGCATGCTCACTTGCTAAATCACCTTCCAAAACCCTTTTGGACAGCAACAATAACCGAGAAGACTATATCCCGTTGCACTAAATCTATCTGCTACAATACATTCACTATGAGAATGTCAACACCTGGCATAAGATTTGTAAATTGAATAATGACGAACAGGAAGCCGACGCATAAGTCAAACTTGTAATTGGCTTTCATCGACTAAGCATTCATAACCGTATTCTATTATGGCTGAAGTACTGACGATACAGG
>JAHQWA010000606.1 GCA_019634045.1 Saprospiraceae bacterium | reverse complement strand
GGATCAAACGGTATTTTAGTACCGCCCTATGGGGACCCGATTCCCAATCCGATTTTTTATGATGCTTTTGCTTTTCGACCTAAAGGGGACGACGATCCTAAAAGCTTGGAGGAGATTAATGCGCTGCAGTTTCAACGTGGAAAGGAATTGGTTCCCGTAAAATCCGTTTTTGGAGGTCTGGCCATATACCGAAGTGCAGGTATCTTGGCCGGTGCCGAATATGGAGGGGAGGATTGCGAACACGTGATGCTTCACCAATGGCTCCGAGAGAATGGGTTTGATCAGCAATTTCTAAACCCTAGTCAAATCGTTTTATACAGTGGACGTTCATGATCGTACAAAATAGACCTTATCGCAAATTTATTATCCTGAGTTCTCCTCGATCAGGTACGCATATGTTGCGCACCACCCTGCGTAATCACCCCAATATTGCGGCGTGTTCCGAGTTGTTTAACCCCGACTTTATACGCAATAAGCCTTTCGGGCCAGAAACACCTGCGCTGGAGATACTGAATAAATACATTTTCCGGAATTATCCCGACCATATCAAAATGGTTGGGTTTATAATTCATCGCAGTGGCACTCCTTTTGGTGATTGGCCTGATCTATGGTCTTTGTTGCAGGAGGATAAATCGATCTATGTGATAAGCCTCCGGCGTAGAAATTTGTTGCGACGATATCTTTCGTACCAGACGATGCGGACCTTTAGAGGTAAGCCTCCCCAGCCTTTAACTTTTGATCCAGAGGTCTTGAAAGAAGATTTTATTTATCAGGAGAAAGAAGTTGAAGCCTTCGATGAACAGTTTGCTGGTCATCCTATAATCAAAGTCTATTACGAGGATCTTTGTTCTGATTATCACCGAACAGTCAAAAAAGTATTACGTTTCCTAAGGGTGAAGAACCAAAAACTGTGGCCGGATGAAAAGGGTAAACCGATACGAAAATTACAAGAGGCCATTGCGAATTACGATGAACTAAAGACTTATTTGTCTCAAACAAAATGGGCGCCATTCTTTGACAAGCAGAAGGTTGTACATATTTCCAAGCCCCATGCTGTTGATCAAAGTCGGCAGCTGAATTTTGCCGGTAGACTATCAGCCCGAATCTTTGAATACCTAAAACTAAGACCCTACCTTTTTATCAAGGAACGCTATCTCCTGAGCTGGTTAGATCTTTGCAATATCGTATTGAAAAATGGGCAAAGGAAAATTGCGTGGCTTAGACCTGGAGGGAAATCCACATTCTATAAAACCTTACCCATAAAAGGTAGAAGTTACTATTCGAGAAAGGCAGAAGAATTGATCATTCGCTCCTTTTTCCGTGATCGTAAAAAGGGTTTCTTCTTAGATGTGGGTTGTGCTTGGCCGATCGCATATAGCAATACATTTTTCCTGGAAAAACACTTAGGCTGGTCTGGGATTGCGCTAGATGCGAATCCTGCCAATAAGATAGCGTGGAAAAAATATCGGCCGAAATCTAGTTTATGTACTTTCATTGTTACGGATCATTCCGGGGCAATCGGAAAATTTTACAAAGCAGGTGGAGTAGGCTCCACACAGAAAGAACGATTGGTAATGAATAAGACTGTCCGTGGGAAAGAGATCGAGCTTCCCACCATTACCCTCTCACAACTACTAAGCGATAAGGGGATCGAAAAGATCGACTTTCTGACTATGGATATTGAAGAATCGGAGCTAAAGGCTCTGGCAGGTTTTGACATCGAGAGGTTTCGTCCGGATTTGGTCTGCATCGAACGGACTAAAAGGAATAAAGAAAAAGTATTAGCCTATTTCGAAGCTCATCATTATATAATGCTCGAAGAATACAAGCCTTTAGATATTTCTAATTGGTACTTCGTTCCTAAATAAGATCAACGCCACGAATATGCTTACGAAACTACGAGGAGCTTTCAGAAAGCGCCAACCCTTGCCCTATCTCATAAGATTCAGTTATCACAAATGCTTGACTCGTTATATGGGAGCCATTTTTGATAAGAATCAGCATTTCCAGGATAAGAAGCAGGACTTCATAAAACATCTAATTGAAAGAAGGTCTCCTCGATTCATTTCTATTAATAACGCAGTGATCTATCCTGGCCGCAAATTTTTTGATAAAGCCAGAATGATCCACTTAATTCGGCACCCCAAAGATCTTATTATTTCTGGTTATCATTACCATAAAAAGGGATCAGAAACTTGGAACACAATGTCAATGCCTAAACGAAAGTTTTACAGGTTTTTATTGGAATTGGACCATGTATTAAGTGATCAGGAAAAAAAGTTGCTTCACCCTGAAGTTACCTATCAAGAGTTGCTCCAAGGCTTACCCTTCGAAAAAGGGATGATGGCTGAAATGGTATGGCTAAAGTACATCAAGTCCTTCAATCCACTGACTTACTATCAATCGCCATTGTTGCCAACCTACCGTTTTGAGGAGATTATGGAAGATCCAGTGGAAGGAGTGCGCAAGATTTGTCAACATTGGCAATTGTCAGAAAAAGAAACGGCCTATTATTGCGATCGTGCTGCCCACTATAATCGTAATCCCAGTTACCCAATTAGAAACAGCGCAGCGTACCAATATAAAGAGATCTACACCAAGGAACTCAATCGTTTTTTTAAACAACAATTTAATGAGTTGGTGACAAGGCTGGATTACCCGGATTAAGTTCGCTAATGTGCTTTAATTCACTGACTTTGCTCGGCTCTACTCATTTTTTTTGGAGCCATGGATATAGCTGCCGGTTTCTTCTTTTCAAGTGCAATCAAATTGGCAAATGTTAATCACGGATAAAATTATTTACTTCGAATTACAAAAGACAGCGAGTACTTTTACCCAATTGGTATTAGCCGAAATGTATGCTGAGAATTGTACGATAATAGGTAAACATAATTCCTTTGAAAAAATACCCCGATATGTTTTAGGTGATTTCAATAGGAAGGTGAAAATTGGGAACATAAGAAATCCATGGGATTGGTATGTTTCACTTTGGTCGTTTGGATGCAAAAAAAGAGGCGGTTTGCGATTTCGCTTAATCAATCAAGAAGATTCAAGTTTTTTGAGCAAAAAAGGAATCAGAGGGATACTAAAAAAGAGATTGAAGCCAGAATACCCTAAGCTAGATAAGAAGATATGGTTAAGCCTTTATTCAGATCCTTATAATTACAATAACTTTAATAGATGGTTGGAGTTAATACTGTCTGTCGGCAATCATGATTTAGGGGAAGGTCTTAAAACAAAAAAGTTGTCTGAATTTTCAGGGCTATTAACCTATCGATATTTAAAACTTTACACAGCTACCCCTAAACTTGATCGAATTAGATCATATGAGGAATTAAAGAGTTATGACAGTAAAGAGAATTTTATAAACGAAATAATCAGAAAAGAAGCTTTGCTTGAGGATATCGAAAAATTAGCGGAGCGCTTACATTATAAGCGGGAAAAATTGATTAGGATCCTAAATCAGATCAAGTCTAAGCCAAATGCATCAATAAGAGAGAAAGACTATAGAAAGTATTACACAGATGAATCCATTTCTATGGTTAAAAAATATGAAAAATTAATCATTGACAAATACCAATATACTTTTGAGTGATACACAGAGCACTTGATCAATTTTTTCCCTACAATTCAACCGTCTTACCAACGGCTAGATAACACTGATTAAGCATTTCTTATGCTCTTTAATTCCCTGGCTTTTGCCTTCTTTTTGTCCATTGTCTTTTTGTTGTACTGGTGGCTGGGCAATCGCAGAACTGGTTATCAAAATATATTCCTCGTACTGGCGAGCTATTTCTTTTATGCTTGCTGGGACTGGCGTTTTTTGTCGCTGATTATTGTCAGTTCACTTATTGATTACACAATCGGTCTAGCCTTAGATAGACAGGTAGAGGCTTGGAAAAGAAAAGGGTTACTAGCGTTGAGCCTTGTCTGCAATATTGGAATCTTAGGCTTTTTTAAATACTATAATTTTTTTGTTCAATCCTTTATTGAAGTCTTTGCCCTCCTGGAGTTAAAGTTACACTTTAAGACCTTGAATATTATTTTACCCGTGGGGATCAGTTTTTATACTTTTCAAACCCTGAGTTATACCATTGATGTTTACCGCAAACGCTTGGAACCTACTAAAGACTTCATCGCCTTTGCCGGCTTCGTTAGTTTTTTTCCTCAGTTGATAGCTGGACCTATCGAACGGGCTACCCATTTACTGCCTCAATTCCTGGGCAAACGAGCCTTTCACTATCCTCAGGCAGTTGATGGGATGCGCCAGATATTATGGGGATTATTTAAAAAAGTGGTTGTTGCAGACAATTGTGCAGCGGTAGTTGATCTTGTTTTTAGCCGCCCTGAGTCCTACTCGGGAAGCACACTGTTGCTTGGAGCTGTTTTTTTCGCCTTCCAGATATACGGGGATTTTTCCGGTTATTCAGACATCGCCATTGGCATAGCCAAGTTGTTTGGGTTTGAGCTAAAGCAAAATTTTTCCTTTCCGTATTTTTCAAGAGACATAGCTGAGTTTTGGCGGCGATGGCACATTTCGCTTTCTACCTGGTTTCGTGATTATCTGTATATTCCTTTAGGAGGTAGCCGTGGATCTACCGGCAATCAGGTCAGGAATGTTTTTATCATTTTTATAGTAAGTGGCTTTTGGCACGGAGCGAATTGGACCTTCCTGGTGTGGGGAGGACTGAATGCCCTTTTTTTCTTGCCCTTACTGCTCAGACACAAAAATCGGGTGCACCTAGGAGTGGTGGCTAAAGAGCGTGTTTTTCCGTCGCTTAAAGAAGTTTGCCAACTACTGGTAACTTTTGGGATCACTACCCTTGCCTGGGTCTTTTTTAGGGCAGAAAGTATAGGCCATGCTTGGCTGTATTTGAAAGGGATATTCCAAAATTCACTATTCAGTTTTCCTTCTATCTCTCCATTGTATGTCTGGCTTGGTATTATTGTCATGATTGCCTCGGAATGGATACATCGGGACAAGCAACATGGACTGGAATTAAACAACCGTAGAGTGGCGCAACCTATCCGATGGACGATCTACTTGACGTTAATTTTCTCAATCGCTTTCTTTCTGCGGGAATCGGATCCTTTTATCTATTTTCAATTTTAGAATATGAAGCGATTCCTACAAAAAACTATCCTCTTCTTCTTCATTTATTTAGTCCTTTCAGTACTGATATCTTATTGCCTGCCCTATCACTGGGGCAATCCTTGGTACAGTATGAAGATTCGATTTCTCAATGAAGACCAGGAAAATACCTGGAATACCTATTTTTTTGGCTCCAGCAGGGTGCATAATCAAATTGATCCGGCAGTCTTCGATCATTTAGTTAACCTTCAGGAACACCATGAGATTAGGTCTTTTAATTTGGGTGCACAAGGGGCTTTTCCTCCTCAGTCCTATTTTCTATTTGAAAAGTTTTTAGATTCTAAGCACTCCGATGGAGTGAAATTCTGTTTCCTGGAATTGAGGGAATTGGCTCGAATCAAGCCAGCTAACAGCGTTCCTGCCAATCATTCCTATTGGTTGAGTTTAAAAGAAATCTCCTTTGCACTTCGATGCTTGTTACTTGATCCAACAAAAAGTAGGGTCTATAAGCGTAGTCAAATTTTGAGGCATTTGAGGGCCTACGTTGAAAATGTATTGCATATAGGCCATTTCAAGGCTCAAATATCTACACCGCATTATTATGATGACTTATCATTAGGACCAGAAAAAAATGGATACTTACCTTGTGAATATCAGTATGAAATGACCCAAAACAAGGCTTTAAGAGAAGCACTGTTGAAAAAAAGGAAACGACTTGAAGAAGAACCGGAACGCCTGCAAGACCGAAGCATTAAACACTTACAAGGATACAAGGGGTATTCAGATGCCTATTATAGCGAGGCCCACCAAGAGCGGGTTCTTCAATTGATAGAAAGGGCAAAGGAGAAGGGGATTCATTTGATTTTGATCTATATATCCAGTGGAACAAACCAGAACCCGGGAAGGGCCATCAATCTTTGCCGAAGCCTACCTAAGTCTCACATCATTGAATTAGCGAATCCAACCAAATTCCCGGAACTGTATTATGTCGCAAACGCTTTTGACCCTGGCCACCTAAATGCCAAAGGTTCGCGTATATTTACTAGATATTTAGCGCAGGAATTCAAGAAGATAAAAGAGGCTAGGTAATGTTCAAAAAGTACTTTCCAAGCAAATGAAGTTAAATTTTTTAGTTGCCGGTTTCAGCAAGTGTGGGACTACGACCCTTTGCTCCATGTTAATGTCCCATCCACAGCTCTTTATTCCGCCGCGTTTTAAAGAGCCTCGGTTTTTTATTGATGATGCTTATAAATTGAGATGGCAATGGTTTAGTAACTTATTTCATGAGGCCTCTGCTGATATGCTACTGGGAGAGGGCACTGTAGCTTATTCAGAATATGAATTTGCGGAAGAATGTTGTCAGCGGATAAAGAAAGCTTTTCCTGGGATTAAGATCATGCTCATTGCTCGCGATCCGGTCGATCGCTTGGAGTCCTCTTTCAGGGAAATGCATAGCAGTGGCCCAGATTGGGCTTTAGATTGCCCGTTTGATATCAAGGACGCCTTGATGGACCTGCCCAATATGCTCAACGATACTCAATACTATGAAATATTATCTATCTATCAACGCTATTTTAAAGAGGACCAATTGCTAGTTCTTTTCCAGGAGGACCTAAAATCCAAGCCGCAGGATGTCCTGGAGCGGTGCCTCAAGTTTCTGGGCGTTGATTCGAATCCGGTGGCTTCCCTGGAGGGGCGACAACTGAATCGAGCTACAGATAAATACTACGATACGGAAGCCCTTAGGGAACTTCGAAATCTAAAATTGCATCCAGAAGGCACACCTCATTTACGTAAAATTCCGACCTATCTGCAAAACCAATTATTACCCCATCTTAATTTGCGAAAACCCTTTCAGAAGGAAAAGCTGAATTGGTCGAAGGAGGCTAAAGCACTAGTGATTAGAAAATTGGGAAGCGGGCCAGAAGAGTTCTTGCAGGCGCAGGGCAAGGATCTAAGTTTTTGGCCTAGATATCGCTCCTTCCTTAAAGAAGTTTAGCTTCTACAGCGTCCATCAGCGCATTGAATTGAGGGGTAATCGAGTCCATTGAGCAATATCTCTTTAAGGTATTTGTGGCATTTTCAGACATAAGATGATACTGATCAGGACTGCTTTTGGCCAGGTCATAGCTTTCTGTCAGGAGCTGTTTGAGCGTAGAAGATGAGCTGTCAGTCAGAAAGGAATTACCGCGATTCAAGGGTAATTCATCACTCTGAGTATAACTAATGGCTGGTTTGCCCGCCGACATGAATTCCAATAACGAACTGCCAATTCCCTTGGAATCGGAAGCATTAATGACAAAGGTGCTAGCTTGAATGAGGGCTTTATACCGATTCTCTGTTAAATGACAAAAGATCACGATGACTCGACATCGAACAGACAGGTTTCGCAATAGTCGAATAGCTGCCTTTTGTGTTTTGTGTTCAATGGTTCCAACCATTTTAATGATAAGAGTTGCATCATGTACTTTTTCAAAGGCCAGGCAAAATTCGCGTACAAGGCTTTTCCAGTTCTTATGTTGGCGTTTTGGGTTGACGATAGCTGTGTAAACAATCCCCGTAAGCTCAATTTTTGTGGCAAAGAAACGATCTCGGCGCCTTCTCCCGATATATTGCCGTAGGCCGTAAAGGTCCATTTTGAAATAAAGGAAAGCACTAATAATGGATCTTATTCTACTGGCTAAGGGAATGGTGAATCCAATACTTTCGGGGCGCAGGGAGGGTATGCTCGTATCGAGGATGTTGCCATTTGTTTCGATGGAATAGGAAGACGGTTTATGGGTCAGTTCTTTATCATGTAGTTGTTGAAATTCGTCCCAGACTGGCGGCGGGATACATTGCAACAGCAACTCTTCAACGGCCTCCTGCTGAAGGAGTTCCAGGCTAGCCTGACTAATGGTTACGCCAGCTAGCGATGCTTGAATCCCGCTTGCCGAAATGGGGTGGGCTTCATCTTGATCGATAGGTGCGATGAACATTTTCGGACATTCCATCTTGCTATAGGGACTATCTGGTGGGGAAAAATATATATATAAATAGTCTTGCCCTAAATAGTCTAAAAACCTGTGGATGGGCTTTATTTCCCGTTGAGCATCTCTCACTACGACCACAGTCCCTCTCTGCTCTAGCAAAGGAAGAAAATCTTTTAAATGGGCATATTGTTGGATTTCTTTTACGCCCACTCTGTGCATCATTAGCTCTTCTCGTTTGGAAAAAACGATATAGATCATGAGATTTGTTATGCCCGTTTATTTTTTGAACCAGGTAGGCCAAAAACGGTTTTTATTGATGCTAAATGAATAGCCATAATTGACGATATCATATCTATATAAGTCGTAGACGTATTTCTGTGTGGACTCTGTATAGTATTGTGAGTAATGAGTAGCGCTTTTGCGCTTATTGCTATGATTCAAGCCGGCTCCTTCAACATCTGGTAACCCCATAGCCATCAAAAATGGCCTCAGCTCGTTTTGAATATCCTCCAGTCGGATGACCTTATCTACTAAAATATTGCCTTGATCATCTTTGATATAATGCTCTATGGAATAGGCACCGTACTTGCGCCACCGCTGCCAATCATCGCCACCACCACCATTGCCCTTGGGAGAAATGCTATACAACCAAGGCGTGAAATCCATTTTGTTCTTAGGGTTGCGCATCACATGCTCATACAGAGAAACCAATCTCGCCCAAGGGTTCCGCACAAAAACAAACTTGTTGTAACTGTTGAAATCCCAGCCAAAATCATCAAACAAGGTTTTGGTTTCCTGAGGAGTGATATGGGGGTAGAAGGGGTTTTCTGCTGTTCGTTTTAGGTAGTTCAAGACGGGCTGCACATCGGTATACGGATTCAGAAACTGCCGCACACTGGAGGAACCCGTTTTGGGATTGGCGAAAAAAATGAATTTATATTTATGGGAAATCCGCATCTTTTCTTTGTGACAAGGCGTAAAATCGCTTATTCTATGCAATTATCCTAAGGATGCGGATGCGAATTCTTTTCAAAACATTTCCCATCTTAGCGCAAATTATCAGTAATTATGGCTGGGAAAAATGAGGTCGTTCCAAAAGTCAAGCCTACTACAAGACGGTGGATGGGTGCTTTATCAATGCTATTTTGTGTGGTTTGGTTCCTAATGATTGTGTCCGACTACCTTTTTCATCATCCTTATTATACACAAACCATAGCCCAGTTCAAGTATTGGGGCTTACTGGGACTCTTGCTGGCCGTTTTTTGCGGGACTTATATTGTTCTTTCGAGGCTTCCCTTCAAAAAGTCAAAACGGAAAGGTATTAGGGTCAATGGATTGAAAATTTATCTGCTCTTCTTGCTCTTATTGAACATCGTGGTGACCTGGTACGGGATAAGCAACAAGCTATTTGAAGCCAATCCACTAATGCATCTCCTCTATTTCAATGGATTTAATTTCCTATTGCATTTGGCAGTTTTTTATGTTGTGGCGGTGGGTTACGCCATAGGAGAGTCTCTGTTGCGGCCCGTTACAGCCTATCTATCGAGTTTTTCGCAGAAATTGGTGGCGATTCCAGTGGGTTGGAGTTTGGTGGTGCTCTTGATCATGGTTCTAGGGATACTCCAGGCGTTGACTCCCTGGGTAGTATGGCCGTTATTCATTTTGATAAGTATTTGGAAAATTCGTGCTATCGGTCGCTTCTCGCGAGCTGTTTTCTGGAACACCATGCCAGCTTGGAAACCAAGGATTCAGGGAATTACAGCGATGGCGATGTTGCTGGTTTTTACTGCGGTAAATTCAATCGGTACCATCAAAGCATTTCCGATGGGTTTTGATGGCGCAGGGCTCTACATGAATATTACGCAACTCATCAGTGAGTATAATGCCCTTCCTGCCGGTGGACAAGCTTTTAATTGGTCCGTTCTGATGAGCCTTGGGGAGCTACTTTTTGGCAGTACTACGATAGCTATTCTTTTGTCGAGTCTAATGGGCGTTTTTTGTTGCTTGGCCGTCTATGGGCTTGCCAAGCTGTTTGTCTCCACTAATAATTCACTACTAGCAGCCGCTATCTTCTATACCGCTCCTTTGATCACCTTCCACAATAGGTATGATGAAAAGGTGGACCTGGGTTTTTTATTTGTTTCATTGAGCACGCTTTTACTTTTACTCGAGTTCTACAAAAATAAGGGTGGTACCGTTGCTAAAGAAAAAATTCAAATGAAGTGGGGTAAGCTGAGCTTAGGTTTAGAGCCCTTGATTTGGATATTTGCCGGCTGGCTCACTGGTTTTGCTTTTGGTATAAAGTATACGGCCTTATTCAATGGCATTGCTTTAGTAGGATTTCTCTTCTACAGGCGTGGAGGAGGCTATGCCTTTTTAGGAAGTCTCTTCACTGCACTTTCTTTGATTTTTTTGCTGGGCATTTATCGCTTCGCTAATTTCGAATTAGACCAATCTTCTCCCTGGCTGTTATTCGGGCTGTTGTTTTTGCCTGGTATAGCACTGATGGGATGGGCCTATCGAAAGCAATTATCCAATTTGCGGAAGACTACCAGTCTGGCCAGCCTATTCCTTCTGACAGTGGGGCTTGCATTTTCTCCCTGGGGGATCAAGAACCTGGGTGAAAATAAGAAACTGTCCGTTTCTGCCTTGGTTGAGGGCAAATCGCCCACGCCTGCCATCAGGGTTAAACCAAAGTATCGAACGCAACTGAATCCATCGAATCAGCAGGCTAAGGCTGCCAAGGAGAAAGTTTTAGGCCGTGCTGCTTCCAAAACGCAACGTGAAGAAGTTCAACGATATCAAGGTTTCGAAAAAGGCTTACCCTTATTCCTTTCCTTGCCTTACGATTTGACCATGAATACGAATCTACCCAACCAAAGCTATTTGGATATGGGCTTTTTGTGGTTACTACTACTGCCTGTGCTCTTATTTTCTTTAAAGCCAAGAAGTGCGCTTAAAAATCTAGCGGCTATCCTCTTGATGGTCCTCATCGGATTCATCTCTATCCAATCCGTATATGTTAAGAAGACACCACCTCAAGCGATATCGACGCTCATAGATGGTCACCCTCCCGGCCTACAAAAGACCTGGGGCAAGGCATATGAAAGCGGAATGAATCTTTGGATTAGTGGGGCTAAAGCTATGGATGGCTTTTATAATTGGATCGCCAATTTTGGCTTTACCGCTAGCCTAACCGCTATCCTGCTTTTGTTGTTGGTAATGGTATGGCTTACATCCGAAAGGCGCAAGGCCTTTTCCAAATCACTCAAAGGATTATTAGCGTACTTAATGGCCTATTTGTTATTGTGGTTCTTGCTTGGTAGTGGTATCCCTTGGTACGCTTTTCCCGCCTTAGCCCTTTTGCCCCTTGTTGTGGTCTATTATGTGGAACATCCTCAGGCCTACCTAGGAGCGCCTTGGGCAAAGTTTTCGAAATATTTCCTAGGAGTAGGTGTTGGTTTGTATTTTTTGCTGAATGTGAGTTTGCATTTCTCTGATTACAATAATCAAGGGGCTCCCCATCTGTTTTTGAAAACACCTTTTTTTCAATATGCTACTCACAATATAGATAGAGCGGAGGCACTGTGGAGGTTCAGCCCTTTTTATCAGGAGGCTGCAAGATACCTGAACCGAAACCTAGATGAGAAGATTTACCGGGTAGGGACTTTCATGCAATATCATATTAAGCAGAACGATCGCCGTGTGCTGGAAGATAATCAGCTGGGTAAGTTTGAAAATACCCGATCAAAATTGGATGATCCAAGCTATTTCCTGAGTGTATTGCGAGACAATGGCTTCCGTTTTGTTCTCTATGATCTTCAATCAGCAAGTCTTGATAAGACTCCTGAACAATCTCTCTATAAAAAGAATATAGACTTTCTAAACTTGTTGCTCAATCCCAATGAAGTGAAAGTAGTAGTTACCGATCGGATTGTGGAGGATCCCGCAGGTGGGGTGATACAATTGCCTGGAGGTTCCATAGCTGGCCGCTCCGGCTTATCTGGAAATATCGTCTTCCAAGGTTCATTTGTCCTATTTGAATTGCTGTGAATAGGCTGCCATGATTCCTAAAAAAGATGTCCATATCTACATACCTGCTTACAATGAAGAATCGATTATTGGAGAGGTACTACAGAGGATTCACCAATATGGATATCCTAGTTTGTCTGTAATCGATGATGGCAGCACGGACCGGACTGCTGAATATGCTCTCCAAGCTAACAGTAAAGTCATTCAACATTTAGTCAATCGAGGGGTAGGGGCTGCGACTCAAACAGCAATAGAAGGAGCACGAAGATTTGATTGCCCATATATGATTCTAATGGATGCCGATGGTCAGCATTTACCGGAGGATCTAGAAGTTTTGATCCAGCGAATGTCAGAGGGGGATTGTGATTTGGTCATAGGAAGTCGTCTCTTGGGAGATTTATCGGGAATGCCAAAATCTCGCCGCTGGTTCAATAGCTTAGCCAACTTATTGACAAATCTATTCTGTAAATCTTCGTACTCAGATACTCAGTCAGGCTTTAGAATGCTTAATCGCAAGGCCATTGAGCTGCTTCAGCTTAGTCTTGATGAGTACGGCTTTTGTAGTGAAATGATTATCCTTGCAGAAAAGAAGGGATTAAAAATCGTAGAAGTTCCTATTCAGATCGTTTATACTCAATATTCTTTAGAAAAGGGGCAAGATTTTTATACCGGTATCAGAACGGCCTTCAACTTTTTATGGAAGGTGGTTTCATTGGTCGGCAAGGATTGATGAAATGGAAATGGATGAATAAGTTTAAATCAGTTCTTTGTTGTATTCGCTTTTGCTGGTCTTCAGTCGTATCTAATAGTTTAATTCAGTTCGTTATCTAAATTGATGTCTTATGGAGCTCCGTATCTTTCAAATTATTGTTCCCCTCTTCGCCTTACTGTTTATTGGGGACTTGATGGTCAGCTATCGCAAATCTAAGGTAAGTGTGTTTGAACTGACTTTAGGATTGGGATTCTGGGTAGGGGTTCTAGCCTTTGCTATCTTCCCAGATTTCATTTCTAGGGGTATAGCTCAGCTCTTTGGGATCAAGGATAATGTAAACGCCATTATTTTCTTTTGTATCGGCCTTTTATTTTTTTTCCAGTTTAAGCAATATTTCCTCATCCGAAAGCAAGAGAAGAATCTTACCCTATTGATGCGGAAGATAGCTTTGCAGGACCATCAACTGGAGAAAGAAGAATGAAAATCCTCTTTGTACTAGAGCATTACTACCCTTACATTGGAGGTGCTGAACGACTGTTCAGGGAGTTGACCATAGCTTTGGTGCAGCAAGGCTATTCTGTTAGCGTCATTACTACCTTGCATGATTCGTCATTGCCGAGTTTTGAAGAGGATCGGGGCGTTTCCATTTATCGAGTACGATGTTGGAACCGGTACCTCTTCACGCTACTCAGTCTACCTCGGATTTTCCATCTGGCCCGTCATTCTGATTTGATTCACACCACGACTTATAGTGCCGCTTTACCTGCGTGGATAGTCGGTAGATGGTTGAACAAAAAGGTGGTAGTAACTTTCCATGAGGTGTGGGCAAAGCTTTGGTTTAAATTGCCCTTTATCAGTTGGTGGCAGAAGAATCTATTTTATTATTATGAACAGCTTATTCTCCGCTGTAGGTTCCATCGCTATGTGGCTGTTTCCAAGTATACACAGCATTGCTTAACGCAAGCAGGGGTGCCAAGTGGTCGGCTATTTCAGATCTACAATGGATTAGCTTATGAATCATTTCGTCCTTATCTTTGCGAACCCCCAACGGTTTTTACCTATACCTATTTGGGGAGATTAGGCATCTCCAAAGGATTGGATTTGCTACTACCTGCAGCGAAGCAATTCTCTTCCAAATACCCTACAACTAGGTTGCAACTTATTTTGCCTAAGACTCCGTCTTCGTTTTATCAGCGAATAAGACGCTTGATCAGAGAATTGGAGTTGGAAGACCACATTAAACTGTTTCATAATTTGTCACGAGTAGAATTGTACCAAACCATTTGCCAATCTTCATGTGTAGTCATTCCTTCCTACAGTGAAGGCTTTTGTTTCGCAGCAGCAGAGACTATGGCCCTGGGGGTTCCCATCATTTCTTCTCAACAGGGCGCTTTGCAGGAAGTTGTCTCTGGTCGATATATTGCCATGAAAAATTTGACTTCCAGCGCCTTGCAGGAAGCTTTGATTAAAGCAAGGCAAGGGGAGTGGGACGAAATAGAATTGCAGCAGTTTCCACTGGAAAGGAGCGTGGGAAAATACATGGAAATGTATGAAAGCCTCTAATCATAAGATGAAAATAGCAATCCTGGCTGATCCACTTGATAATCAAAATGCCGGTGTTCACAGTTACACCAAAGGTATGGTAGAGGCATTGGTGGATTTTGATAATGAAAATGAATACCTACTAATCAGGCAACAAAAAGACTCCACTTTACCAGAAAGGATACGACAGATCACTGTTCCAAATTTCACTTACCTACCCGGTTTTGCATCTTTCCGTCTGTTTTTCATTATTCCTATGTTGCTTAGATGGCATCGGGTAGATATAGTCCTGGAACCCGCTCATTTTGGCCCCTTTAACCTCCCGCGGAGCGTCAAGCGAATTACTGTGATCCATGACCTAACACCGCTGATGTTTCCGCACTACCATCCTTGGATTGGCGGGCTATTGCAGCGCTTATTTCTAAAGCGGATTTTACAGAAGACAGATTTGATCTTGGCGGTTTCAAAAAATACGGCTGATGACCTAGCAACAACCTTCCCATTTACTACAGATAAAACAAGCGTGATCTATCCGGGGCGCGATCCTTTCTTTCGTCCGGAGTTTTCCGATGCTGTTTTACGGAAATGGAAACTTAGCGCCCCTTACTTTCTTTGTGTCGGTACCATAGAGCCGCGCAAAAATTTGTTACTGTTGCTAAAAGCCTACCAGCAGTTTCGGATAAAACATAAAGACCGAGTGATGCTCCTATTGGTCGGAGGTAGAGGTTGGAAATATGAGGTGTTTTATGAGGAACTGGCGGTTCATCCCTTTAGGGAGGACATTTTGCTGACCGGCTATGTCGAAAAACAAGATCTCCCAGCTTTGTACACCCATGCCTTAGCCACTATTTATCCATCCTATTATGAGGGCTTTGGCCTGCCGGTCTTGGAAGCCATGACCTGCGGCGGAGTGGTCATTAGTTCTGACCAAGCTAGCCTACCGGAGGTGGCAGGGGATGCGGCTTTGTATTTTCATCCGGAAGATGTAAAAGGCTTGCTCCAACATATGTTGACGATTACGCAACGTAAGGATTTGGGAGAGGAAATAAGAAATCAATCCCTGCAACAAGCGGCTGGTTTTTCCTGGGAAGCCTATTGGCTGCAGTTTTCCGAATTAATCCATTCTTAACACTTTGAGCTACATGTCGTACTCTTGCACCCTTTTTAATTTGAATTGCTGCTGATCCTCATCTAAATGATCTAGACACTTTAGGATGTAATGGGTTAATGCCGCTTTTACATCTGTGGACCGGTAAATAATCTGTCCATTTTTCATGACTAATACCCGGGAGGCCAATTTTAACACCTTTCGGATGTGGTTCGAAACAAAAAGGACGGCTTTACCTGGACGTTTCACATATTCTTTTAGATGGTCATAGCATTTGGCCTTAAATACGGAGTCTCCTACGGCCAAAGCTTCATCAATGATGAAAATATCTGGCTCTGTAGCCAGGGCTATGGCAAAAGCTAATCGAGCCCGCATGCCAGAAGAGTAATTACCTAAGGGGCGGTCTAACTGATCAGCAAGCTCGGAGAACTCCTCAATAAATGCCATTTTAGCATCGATCTCCGCCTTATTCATTCCATACATTGAACCCTTGATATAGATATTTTCTCTGCCAGTAAACAAGGGGCGCATTCCAATGCCTAAGGCAAAAACCGCTGTGATCTTTTGGTGCGGTCTTCCATAAATACGACCTACTTCGAGCGGGTAAATACTGGCCAAAACCCGCATCAAGCTTGTCTTTCCTGAACCATTAGCTCCCACAATACCCAGGATTTCCCCTTCATAGAGATCAAAATTGATATCTGTTAGTACCCAGAACTCTTTTTTCCGCAACTGCATATAGTCTATCTCTCGCCCAAAGGAATCTGCTACTAAATTCAAGAGACCATAGTACAAATTGTACTTAATATCCCTGCTAAATTTCATATGCAGGCCTTGAACGGATAGCATGGGTATCTTCTCAGGCATAGTTCGAGCTACTACTATCAACTACCAATTAGGCGTTCTATCACCTTGGGTTCTGCAACTAGGAAAATACGTAGGGCGAAAAAGAAAAAAATCAAGCTTAAAAGAATACATAGACTATAAGTTGCTGGTTCAAAAAAAGTGCCCTGCGTTAGGACGTCCCGGCTAAAGCCGACTAAGTAGGTTAAAGGATTATAGGCAACCACTTTTGATAGCCAGGCTATTTTAACTTCATCCGTATAAATAACCGGCGTAAGAAACATTAAAAAGCCAATACCTCGATCAAACAATTGCGCAATATCTACCGCTACTACCCTAAACAAGGAAATGATTAGCCCCATGCTTACCCCTAGAATTAATAGTGGCAGAAGGGTGAAAGGAAATAGAAGTGCCACCCAAGTAAATTGGATACCAAAAAACAGCAAAACCAACAGATTAATGAAAAAAGGAATGGTAAAGCGGATTAAATGAACCCAGATTTTTTCCATGACCAACACCTCATGCGGGAAGTGCGCCATGGTAATCATGTTGCCTCGATTTCTAAGGACGTTGCTAGTACTCTGGTAGATACCTACAAAGAATCCCCAAATAGATGTACTAAGCAAAACATAGGCCGGATATGGGATGGCAGAATCGCCTGGCTCAATGATGCCGGCCCCATTGAGCATGATCCAAGAAATCACAGATAGGATCGGCAAAATGAACAACCACAAGAGCCCGATATAAGAGCGCTTGAAGTCCTTTAGCATACTGATCCTTACTAGTTGGTACGTGAAAAAAGAATAGGACTGTAAGTTTTTGAGAATAGTCCGACATTGCCCTATAAAACTAGGCCTAGGTTGCGGGTATAGCTTCGTTAATTCATTGAGGACATCAGACTTATTCGACTTATCCAAGATGACTAAAATTATTCCGATAATTTCTTCCGGCACAAATTAGAAAAATTTAATTCATGCCGAGGGTATCCTATTGGCAAATATTCGCTTACCGTTTATGTATGGCTACGGTTTATGATTACCTAATGTTTCAATGATCAAAGTATTGAAGCGATCAGGAAATTGCATTTGAATAAAATGCCCAGCATCTGTCCATTGGATAAACTGATGTTTTGGAGCCACGGTATGAAGCCACTGCACATATTCTTCGGTCCAGTAGGGGCTATTGGCGTGAAGTATGACAGTTGGGCATTTGATGACCAAAGGCTGCCAGGTTTCAGGGGCGGTCACGGTCTTGAATTCGGCGGTCACTACTGCTTTCGGAGTATTGAGTGCATCTTGTTGTAGTATTTCCTGATCCTTGGGCTTCAAGGCCTGTACAGGCATCCGTTTAATGTTACTGGCCATAAACTCCTTATAATCACTCCGCTCCAAGGTAGACTTCATCCATTCTAGTACGGGGCCCGCAATCATTTGCTTCAACATTCCATCTAGCAGGATCATTTGCGCTAACTTATCACCGTAGGAGCGGTAAAACTCCTTGGCAAAAATCACTCCATTGCTATGCGCTACAATGCAGACCTGCTCCACCTTTTCTTGAATCAAAATGCTATGCAACCCTTCCAGCCAGTTCTGGAGGCTATAGCCACTATCTGGTTGATCACTATCTCCATAACCGAGCAAATCCACAAAAATATTCTTGTAGCCTTCTATCCGCAATCCGAATTGATGGCGCCAAATCTTGTGGCTAGAATTAGCGCCATGCAGAAATAGGATAGCTTTATCTCCATCATGACTGGTGGTGTAATGCCAATTACCTAAATCGGTCGTCAATGTCATTTGCTGCATATTATTTGTGTCTATTGCTGTTGTCATCGTGTATCCAGCGTTTAGTAGTAAGCATAGCAAAGCTATGCCAATTGAGATCTTTTTCATTGGTTAAAATCTTTAAAACCTAGTTGAGAAATTGTTCTAGGAGTGGCCTGCTAGATTTACTACTCCATTGTTCCTATGGTAAGTAGTGATCAGCGTAGTGTTGCATAGCTTGTTGAAGGAAGGTAGCAAACTCGGGTTGAGCCTGCCCCTCTCGCGCGCAATATCGTTCATCCTGCGTGTAAAGCCTGCCCAGTCCAGCGTAGGCTGCTGCCTGCTTGTCGGCGGAATGGGAGGTGCCCCAAAACTGACGAATGATTTGATAGTGACGTGCGATCAGGCTTTGTATAGCAGGACTCCTAGGTGATTCTTTCCGGTTCTCAAAAAGTTCATCATTGATCGCTTTCCATTTCACTCGTAGCTGTTTGAACCTTTCCTTCCCTAATTTCATCAACTCCTGTTCTGCATGCCATATCTTTTCTTTTCCATAAGTCTGCATGGCAGCTTGGCGATAAGTAGTGCCCATTTCTTTAGGGAGCCCCTCATATAGCATTGCCGGTTTGTCCATATAGTCTTCTTCTTTTAATCTTTTAATGGTGTTTTCGATCGTCACAATGAGACGGTCAATGCGGCTCTGGCGAGCGACCAAGGCGAGTTTGTGGCCCTCCAATGCGTGGATGAGGTCAAATTCTGGTTCATCTAATAAGTCGACTATCTCTTTTAAAGGGAAATCTAATTCTTTGTAAAATAGTATTTGCTGCAAGCGCAAAAGCTCTTGGTGGCTGTAATGCCGATAACCCGCCTCGCTGCGTTTTAAGGGCTTTAACAAACCAATTTGGTCATAGTAGTGTAGCGTACGCACACTGACACCCGAAAGCTTGGCCACTTCCTTTACGCTATAATTCTTCACTAGGCTAAATTTAATGTTACCACAAAGGTAAACTATAACGTAACGTTAGGGTCAAGCTCTTTGCCGTGTTTTTTTTGAAAGAATGCGATGCTACTGATTATCAGTGGATTTTTCGATGGAACTGGCGTGGTCCATAATGATGTACCATTGATCTTCCACTTTCTGGAGGCCATAAGTGACAATCATTCGATTGAAATAGGGGACGCCAGCTCTTTCCGGTTCACGATACATGACTTCTGTGACGGCTAATCCGAAATGGGCCCCCACCTCCGTACTGAGGATTTTAGTCTCGAAGGTCCAGCTCGTGTCTTGAAACCAGTTTTTATGAAATAAGAGGAAGGAATCAGCGGAGTGAATAATCTCGGAGCCGGGTAGGATCAGCTGCATTTTATTGTCGGGAGACATGGTACTTCCTAGGTTGACTAGGTCTTTTGAAGAGACGGCCTGTAGATGCTTCTCTAAGGTGGCAGTAAAGGCTGCTTGGTCCTTTTGTTGGAGAGCTTCCTGTGAATCTAAGTGCTCAGCTTCCGTGGGTGCTCTTTCGCAAGCGATGAGTGCTAGAAGACCAAGTAGGAGTGATAGGGTGGTGGTCTTGCAATTATTCATAGTAGCGAGTTTTTAGTGGTTTTGGTTCCTCTTTCTTATCAATAAGCTAACTGTACCTAAGGTAGAAAGAATCTCCCTGACACTCTTTGGAGATTTGGCCATTTGGCATGCAAAGCCAGTGAAATCGGGCAATAGAGCCTCCTCAATTGCCATGACTCAATGCGCTGCTCTTAAAAACTGTCCAAGAAAAAGTCACGTTTTAGGCCTACCGGATTTATAAGAATAGAAACCCCTTCCCGACCTATCTCTGATCATACCCGATTGTGCAAGAAAGATACAGGATATTCCCTGTTTTCAAGTCTACTCACACTCCTTATGCTTACGAGTAGACATCCGTAAACCAAGTGCTGGCTGGTAGCCCAGCGGTTATTCCCGTCAAGCACCAAAACTTAAAACTTTCTATTATGCACATCAAATTCGCTTGGGTCCTCTTGACCCTAACCCTATTTGTTTCCTGCCAGAAGGAAGAAGCACTAACTGTCATCGAAGCAGAACCCACCACAACGGAAATGGTTTCTTGGGGAGATCCCACCATCTTAGCAGGAGATTTGCTGCTAACGGAGAAACAATCGCAGCTCATTACCGAATACAATGAATTTCTGGATAGGGGCGGAGTGGAGCAACGAGGAGCTTTTTCCAATCCCTTCACAAAGTGGCCGAGTTGCGTGGTCTACTATAAGTTCGATACCAACGATCCGATCAGAACCCCCTTACGAGATGTAGTGCTACAAACTATGCAACAATTGGAAGATAATACCCGCATCGAATTTAGATATGCTGCCCATATGGCTCCTAGATCAAGTTATGTCTTGATTGAGGCGGCCAATGCCGGTGCAGCTACCATTGGATTCGGCTCGTCAGCACCCACCCTGCAATTGGAGGATGTACCAAATGTGATCGTAACTCGAGATAGAATGGCTTCCAGAGCCGAAGTACGGCATGAATTAGGACATGTGGTCGGTTTGATTCACGAGCATCAGCGTTCAGACCGGGACAATAATATCATTGTAAATTTGGGTAACATCACCTGCTTCAATCGTTTTCTACCGTGGAATTGGGACAGATTCAATGCTACCTATGCACGTATCCCTTCTACCAATAATATCGTTCCCTATGATCGCTTTTCCGTAATGACTTATGCTAGCTGTGCCTGTGCAGATACAGGGCCTACCCTAGTTGGAACTTGCGACGCGACCAATGCCATTCTGACGGATTTAAATGGTTCAACATGGGGAGCACGCAACAATTATAGAGCTAGTGACTTTGCCGCCATTGATGCCATGTACACCGGCTGCTCTTATGGTGGCGGCGGCGGTGGCGGACCGACTGTTCCGGGTGGTGGCCCGATTCAGTAAGGGGGGCAGACCAAAAGTAAGGCAGCCTATTCGATAGGCCTTGCAAATGAGGAGCCTCAGGTTCCTCATTTGTTATTTACAAGCCAAGATGTTGCGAACTCCACAAAAGGCTTATATTGGAGTTTACTTCAATCTATGAGCTTTATGAAATACCCTTTTATTTTTGCTTGCCTATCTTTTTTGCTAATTGCTTGTGCCGAAAAAACAGTAGTTGTAGAAGAGCCCCATCTAATGCCACTCCCGCTAGAAGTAAGCCGGGGAGAAGGGTATTTTGAAATTAGCAAACAAACGACTATCTCGGTAGAGAATGAGGAACAACGACCAATAGCGGAGTCTTTTGCTACAGGCTTTCAGGTGGTAGCAGGCTGGATGCCGAGTGTAACATTAGGCTCGGATGGGGATATTGCATTTACCACCGAATCAACGCTTGGAGACGAGGCCTATGAACTAGAAGTGGGAACGGACAAGGTCTTGATCAAAGCTTCTACCGGAGCGGGGTTTTTCTATGCGATGCAATCCTTAAAGCAATTGCTTCCTCCCATTTTCTATAGCGACAGCTTACAAACCGGAATCGGCTGGGGAATCCCTACCGTAGTCATCAAGGATGAGCCAGCCCTTCCTTGGCGAGGCTATATGTTGGATGTGTCTCGGCACTTCTTTGATAAAGAGCAGGTAAAGGAGGTATTAGATTTCATGGCAGAACTAAAGTTGAATCGATTCCATTGGCACTTAACGGATGATCAGGGCTGGCGAATCGAGATCAAGAGCTATCCCAAACTAACAGAGGTTGGAGCTTGGCGGATGGATTATCGGGTTACGGACGAAACGGTCTCCAATTGGTGGGGAAGGCCGGTGCAAAAGTCAGGAGAAAAGCCAACTTACGGTGGGTTCTACACCCAGGAGGATATTCGAGAGATTGTAGCTTATGCCAAGGAACGCTTTATTGAGGTGATTCCCGAAGTGGATATGCCAGGCCACGCACAGGCTACGATCGCAGCCTACCCGGAAATCGGCTGCGTCAACAAGGCCCCCTATGTCGCAACCGGTGGGGTGTTTAAAAACAACACCTACAACCCGGGTAAAGAGGCCACTTTCGAGTTTGCCGAGAAAATGTTGAATGAAGTAATGGACTTGTTTCCTTATGATTATGTGCATATCGGAGGGGATGAATGTAATAAAGATCAATGGCGGATTGATCCAGATGCGCAAGCTAGAATGAAGGCAGAGGACTTGGATAATGTCGAGGAACTACAGAGCTATTTTATTAAGCGCGTTGAAAAAATCATCAATGACCGAGGACGAATCATGATTGGTTGGGACGAGATATTAGAGGGAGGATTGGCGCCGAATGCCACGGTCATGAGCTGGCGGGGTGAGGAAGGTGGCTTGAAATCCGTGGAGATGGGACATGAGGTCATTATGACACCGAATAAGTATTGCTATATCGACCTGAAGCAAGGACATGATGATCTAGAACCAAATTTGGGATATTCGCAACTGCTCCTATCTACTGCCTATTCTTACCAAGTTATTCCCGATCAATGGACAGCGGAAAAAAGGAAACTGATTAAGGGAATTCAAGCAAATATGTGGACGGAGTCCATTAGTGATTGGGGAAAGTTGACTTACATGACCTACCCACGCTTATATGCTATAGCAGAAACGGCCTGGACCAGTCAGAACAAGAAAAATTGGGATAATTTTATCGATCGTCTCTATCCACAACTAGAGCGGCTCGACGTCCAAAAGACGCGTTATGCCGTGAGTGCTTTTAGTCCGTGGATTGATCATGAAGGAAAGGACGGTGGTATAGAAATTTCGATGAAGACAGAAGCCAATGGATTAGATATCTACTATACATTGGATGGCACAGAACCCAACCTGCAATCGGAAAAGTATACGGCACCTTTCCTAATCAATGAAAGCAGCACCATCAAGGCTCAAGCCTATAAAGGACAAGAACCGATTGGCTATCTTTCCGAAATGCCATTCCCGGTGCATCGGGCTGCAGGTGCACAAGCAACCAAGCCCGAAACGACCAAACTGACGGACCTCAACTATGCCAAACTTCATATTGCCGATCGCAATTGGGTGGAATTCACGGATGGGCTAGAGGCCGAAATTCGATTTAATGAGCCAAAGGAGGTCAGTAAAGTCAGTTTTAATGCGCTGCGATATACCATTACAGCGGTGTATCCGCCAGAACGCTTGGAACTATATGGCTCTGAGGATGGCCAGTCTTTTACAAAATTGGCCGAGTTGGATCAAACGGAAATAAGCCATATCCAAGGCCGCAATAAAGTCCGTTCTACGCTGTCCTTTCCATCGACGAAAGTGAAGGTCCTGCGTTTATTGGGAAAAGAATTGAACCCAGTCCCGGAAGGGCATCACACCGCCGGAAGAAAAGCCAGAATCAAGATCGATGAAATTGTGGTAGAATAGTCCCGATGTTAATCCGCTAGTTTGATATTGAGTTTTTGCCAGGAAGCAGGACGCTGCTGCGGGCCGGTTTCCAGGCCTTGATCTCCCAGCTTCAATCCTCCAAAACCGAACAAAACAGCTTGGAGGGCTCCCCCGGCTCCAGTCGTGAAGTAGGGACTCACCCCTTTCCCGCCGGCGCATTCTGCCAAGACGCCAAAGGGCGGTACTCCATTCGACCGATAGCTGTGCACGAAGAGGGCATAGGCTTTATCGATATCCCCAATCTTGGCGCGCAAGGCGGCTAGGGTAGCAAAACCCATGGCCGGTCCATCTGGAGACATCCGGGGTTCGTAAAAGTCCAAATCTTTGCGAATTTGCGCTTCCGTTGTGATGACTTCCAAAGGATGAGCCAATAGGTTGACATCTGCCTGCTTGATCACCGCTCCATTATAGGTAGCATTCTCCCGCGTGACCCCATCCCCAAATTGTAGAATGGGAATATTTTCTGCCACCTCGGTCCAATCTGGATCCGCTTCGATTCCTAAGGCTGCTGCTGCCTGTACCGCATTCTGTAATACGGTTTTCACAATGCCATTGGTGAAGGCATTATTGTCTATATTTTCCTCAAACTCATTCGCACCAATGACGTTGTTGATCTCGTAGCGACCTGGCCCCTTCCTTTCTACTCTGCTGCACCAGAATGTTGCCACCTCTCTAAGAACGGGAAAGCCTTTCTCCGCTAACCAAGCCTTGTCTTGTGTTCGCTGAAAATATTTCCAGAAAGCCCACCCGACACAGGCTGTGATATGTTGTTGGAAAGGACCAGTCAAAGCCCAAACCGGTGTTTGTTCACTGCCATCGTCCGCACTCTCCCACGGAAACATGGCGCCTTTAAAGCCATGCGCAAAGGCATTCTGCTTCGCTGCTTCCAGTCGCTCGAACCGGTAATCCAATAGGCTCTTGGCGATGGCGGGCTGCATCACAAGTAAGGCCGGATACATCCAAAGCTCCGTATCCCAGAAGACATGCCCGTTGTATCCTAAGCCTGACAAGCCGACTGGTGACAAACTCAAGGCGGTACCTGCGCGCGCAGAAGCATAGAGGTAGTAAAGCATTAGGCGCACCTCCTTTTGAGTCGTCTCATCTCCTACAATTTCAATATCACTCTTCCACAATTCATCCCATTCGGATTGATGTTTTTCCCTCAAGCGTCTTTGCCCTTCCAATTTGGCATAGATACTTAGTCTTTCGGCTTCGTTCTGTGGGTCGGTAAAGTGGGCTGAGGTGCAGATGGAACTTACTAAGCTAAACTGCCAAGTTTGTCCCTTTTTAAGGAGTTTGGTGAATTTGGCGAGATGGCGGTTGAAGTCCCAGTCCTCGTGGATAATATTCGGTTCCTCGCCCTGGGACTCATCGAAGATATAGCTATTGGAAGCCGCCAATTGGATCTGCCCAGAGGGGCTCTTGGCAACGGAGGTCAGTAAGGGGATTTTGACGTGGGGTCGATCGATCTCGCTGTAAAAGTTTTGTACTTCTCGAAGGTGATCTGGAGCAGTTATGGCATTGGAAACGCTTAGCTCCAGATCTTCTAGCGCGGTAACTTGTAGGTTCACTAAAGCACAATAAGGAAGGGATCGTAGGGCCATCACCTCCTGTTTTACCTCTAATTTGCCCGGTACCTGAAAGTAGTTGGTGAAAATGGCGCTCCTCATATCCAACTCCTGTCTGAATTCCGAAATATCCCCAGGCCCAATCCAGTGCCCGTCGATGATCAAGTCTAGGTCTAGCGGATTAAAGCCTTTCAAGATATTGCTCACTCGTCCTCTCTGATACCGATCATAGACCCCATTTAAAATTACCTCTTTGATATGCATGGGCTGGGCATCACTCACCAATCCAATCATGCCGTTGGCTACCATGGCTCCGAAGTAATGCTTGGGATCAATTTGAGTGGCTTCGATTTGCCAGCCAGTGCTGGGTTGCTTTACCATTCGTATTTACTTTTTATGCGCTTGATGACTAGACAATACGCGCTTCCGTTTCTGTATCGAAAAAACGCAAGCGGCTAACATCTATGCCTAGTGTCAGATGTTGATTAGGTGTATATAATTGAGCGCTATCGCTTCTAAAGCAGAAGGTAGTGGCTTCTTTCCCTTGGAAATGGAAATAGTTGTAAGCTTCACTACCCACCGGTTCTGTGACATCAATAATGATGGAAAGGTCTACGCTTAGTTGTTTTTGTTGCTCTCTGACTTTATCGTACAGATATTCTGGCCGGAAGCCAAAGATGATAGACTTGTTGATATAGGGTTTCAGCTTTTCTTGCAAGCCTAACTCGTTTGGAATACCGAATTGCACACTGCCCGACTTGAAGTGAAGTTCATCTGCTTGTTCTATTCGACCTTCCAGGAAATTCATAGCTGGGCTCCCTATGAATCCTGCCACAAATTTATTGGCCGGCGCGTTGAATAGATTCATTGGCGTATCAACTTGTTGCACATCACCATCTTTTAGTACGACGATCTTATCTCCCATGGTCATGGCTTCAATCTGGTCGTGCGTCACGTAAATCATGGTGGCCTGAAGCTGTTGATGAAGGCGCTTTATCTCGATGCGCATCTGTACCCGTAACTTAGCATCCAGATTGGATAAGGGTTCATCAAACAGGAATACCTTAGGTTGGCGTACCAGGGCGCGCCCGATGGCTACTCGCTGTCTTTGGCCTCCGGACATGGCCTTGGGCTTACGATCCAGGTATTCCGTGAGTCCGAGTATCTTGGCGGCGTTTTCTACCCGCTCCTTGATCTCTGCCTTGGGATACTTGCGAAGCTTCAGGCCAAAAGCCATATTGTCATACACGCTCATGTGTGGATAGAGCGCATAATTCTGAAATACCATAGCGATATCCCGATCTTTGGGGGAGAGCTCATTTACCCTTTTATCATCGATCCAAAGGTCTCCGTCAGAAATCTCCTCCAGGCCGGCAATCATTCGGAGCAAGGTGGACTTCCCACATCCAGAAGGACCAACCAAGACCACAAACTCTTTGTCCTTAATCTCTACATTGGCCCCCTTGATGGCAAGGACATCCTTGTTGTAAACTTTCTTGATGTTTTTTAATAGCACATCTGCCATAATGCAATCAAATTGTGAACTGAAGTAAAGTTGTAGTTTGCTACCGTAACTTTGAGTCAGTTCTAAATGGTTTATGAAAACTACTCCTTCAATCCTGCAGAGGCGACCCCCTGGACGAAGTACCTTTGGAAAATCAGAAAAATAACCAGTGTCGGTAGGGAGATTAGAATGGTCCCGGCCATGAGCAAGGGCCATTGCACAGAAAACTCATTCTTCAATAAAGCCATACCCACTGGAAGGGTAAACATATCGCGAGTGGTGGTTACAATGACCGGCCACATAAATTCATTCCACGAGCCTTGAAAAGTATAGATGGCTACTGCTGCTAGAGCTGGTTTGGATACGGGTAAAAAGATTTGCCAAAATATGCGGAAGTAAGAACAGCCATCGATCAAAGCTGCTTCTTCCAAGTCTTTCGGTATCGTCTCGAAAAACTGTTTCATCAGGAATATATTAACCACAGAGACTAGCCCAGGAAGTGTCAAGCCTGCATAGGTGTTGATGAGATAAAGCTCATTCAGGATGATAAATTTAGGTACCAACAAAATGATACCTGGAATCATCAAACTACCCAATAAAATAGAAAACAGTAGATTCTTAAAGGGGAAGTCTAGCCGAGCAAAAGCAAAACCAGCCAAGGCCGCAAAGAATACATTGGCAATGGTTTGTATCGTCGTAATGAGCACACTATTGAACAACCATTGGCTAAAGGGCAGATCTTGCCAAACCGCCTGATAGTTGCCCAAGGTCCACTTTTCCGGGATTAGTTTAATAGGCCATTCAAAAACATCCTGCTCTGCATTGAAGGAGATTGAGAGGGAAAATAGAAATGGCCCGATATAGATCGCCGTCATTAAAAACAGCAGACCGTAGAACAGAATCTTTTGCAATTTTAATTGTTTCATGGCATCGTCTGCTGATTAATTAATAGGCTTCCGAGGGGAAGTATTTCTTCTGTATCCAAGTGGCTCCAAAAATGATGATGGCCAATACGATGGCCGAAGCAGCCCCATATCCTAGCCGGAAATACTTGAAAGAATTGTTGTAGGTGAAATAGGACATCGTAGTGGTAGAATTCACTGGCCCCCCGCTTGACATCACATAGATTTGATCAAAAACCTGGAAACAACCAATTAGACCTAAGACTACGACGAAGTAGGTGACGGGACGCACCATCGGTACGGTGATCTTCCAAAACTGTTGCCATTGATTGGCTCCATCTATCTTAGCCGCTTCATAAAGGGACTGGGGAATAGATTGCAATCCCGCAAGAAAGGAAATCATAAAGTAGCCAGAGGTGGTCCAGATGTTCAATGCCATGATCGCGAAGAGGGCGGTACTTGGATTAGTGAGCCAATCCGTCCCTTCGGCGCCGATCAGAGACAGTAGATAGTTGAGTAATCCGGGTTTCGAGTAAATCCAAACAAAAATAATCGAGGTTACTACAGAGGAAGTGATCGCGGGGATGTAAAAAGCCAATCGGAAGAAGGCCCGCCCGCGCAGCTTCTGATTCATGATGAAGGCCAATACTAAGGCGAGGAGCGTTTGTATGGGCACCACACCGATGGTATAAACAATGGTGTTTTTGATGGAGATCAAGAATACCTTATCCTGAAATAGTTCTATATAATTGGCCAAGCCCACAAAAGGGCGATCCGGGATCAACAGATTCCAATCGTAAAAGCTTATGAAGAAAGCAAATAGGATAGGGAAAAAGGTGAAAATGGAAAACAGCAACAATGGAAAGCCAATGAAAAGATAGGCCGTTCGAGCCTGTTCCTTTCGCTTAGCAGTGAATTTCATATTTGAACGTTAAAAGGTTGGATAAAAAACGATCACCTCACCAGCTTATACTTCTTGATCTGGTCCTCAATCTCTTCTAAAGCATCCTTCGGCGATTTGCCCATGAAAAATATGGCTTGAAACGCAATCACTACCTCCTCAAACCCTCTTTCGCTATACTCCACCTGAAAGGGCCGGGCAAAGGCTGCGCTTTCCATGAATACTTTATAGATAGGATGCTCGTAAAACCCATTGGCTTCAGCTACACTTCTACGGCTGGGCATGGCTACGCCCGATTTAGTCCAGGAGGTCATGCCTTCTTCTCCAACGAGATAATTCATTAGTTGCCAACCTTCTTCCATAAAAGCGCTGCGCTTAGGCATGGAGTAAGCCGTGGTAAATGCGACCGTTGCGCGATGCTTACCAGCAGGCAAGGGAAGCATTCCAAATTCTACTTCTGGGTAATTGTCAGCAAGAAAAGGGAGCAGCCAACCGCCGGAAACAGCCATGGCCGTGATCTCTCTGCCAAAGGCATCTCCATTCCAGGAAACGCCTTGGTCCTGGGGGATGGTGGCAATTCCCTCCTTGTAAAAGCTATAGTAGTAGTCGACGGCTTCGACGAAGGCGGGATCTGCAATACCTAAGGAACCGTCTGGGTTTTGAAAATTGCCCCCGTTCTGATACACAAAGGGCATCACCATCTCTACAATTGGCTCTACGATAAAACCATACTGATCCGTGCGACCATCTCCGTCCTTGTCTTGGGTCAATTGCCTGGCGATCTCCTTAAAGCTGTTCCAGTCTGTAGGGAAACTATCTATTCCAGCCTCCCGAAAAAGCTTCTTGTTGTAGAACAGCACGTAGGCATTGAAGTCTTTAGGAAGGCCATATTGAACGCCATTTTCCTGAAAAGCTTCCAATGCAAAAGGGTAGAAGTCCTCCTGCTTAAAGTCAGGGGTGGCGGCCATGAAGTCATTGAGTGGTTGGAGGATCTTAAAGCTCATGTAAGAGGGAGCGGTCATTCCTTTCAGGAAAAAAAGATCCGGAGCAGTATTGGTGCCCAGCATAAGCTGCAATTTCTCGCTATAGTTTCCCGGGATGGGTTCAAATTTGAAACCCACTTCCGGGTACTTTGCCTGAAAATCTGCCAAGGTATTGGTCAAAAGTTTCGTCTCGCTTGGGCTAGAGACCCAACTGGAGATTCTAAGCTCGTCCGCTTGACGAGGGCCACAGGCGGAGAGAAAAAACCACAGTCCTGCCGAACACCAAATACTCGCTTTAAGTTTCATACATTACTCTAATAAAATTCTATCGTCTATAGAAGTAACAAAATTATGTTGTAAATCTCGGGATAAGCTATCAGATACAATAATTACATTTATACAGAAAATAGCACTATTTTTGCCTTGTTTGTTAATTTTATGAAATTTGAAGCAAATAATATTCCTTCCTATTCCTCTGAGTAGTAGAAAATAGTCAAATGAGTCGGACAGCTGCACGCTTTCAACATCTGGGATTTGATACAGGGACAGAAGCCATGCTTTGTTATTGGGTCTATGCCCCCAAGTTTGGGTTTCACTGGCATTACCACCCTGAGCTGGAGATTACCTATGTCCAAAAGGGGCGTGGCATCCGAATGGTAGGCGATAATGTGAGTTATTTTGAGGAAGGAGATTTTGTGTTCTTAGGCTCCAACCTTCCGCATACCTGGATTTCGGATGATGATTTCAACGAACAGGCGGATCAGATGGAAGTAATTGTTTTACAGTTTCCACCTCAGCTTTTTTCGGATACTTGGTTGTCGTACGCCGAAATGGCGCAATTGAAACGCCTTTTCCAGCTTTCGCGTCGGGGAATTAGTTTCAATGGAGAAGAAAGAAGGGAAGCTGCAGCGCAATTGGTGGAGATTGCAGCAATGGAAGGCTTTGAGCGGTACAATGCCATTTTAGCGTTGTTGCATCGCTTGGGGGGAGCCGGCGAGATGGAGCTATTGACGTCTCAGTCCTACATCCCACCATTAAATGACGCTACAGAACTACGTTTACTTAAGGTTTGTCAATACATACATGATCATTACACAGCAGCTATACGTCTAGAAGAAGTAGCTCGCCTGGCCAATATGAATCCCAGTGCCTTCTGTCGCTTCTTTCGGCGATCTACAGGACAATCCTTTATGGAATATGTAACTGACCTTAGAATTGGAAAAGCAGCTAACTTATTGATCGGCCAAAGACAGCTGAGTATCTCTGAAATTGCCTACCGCTCAGGCTTTAGTAGTCAAACCCTTTTTAACCGTAGTTTTCTCAAGAAGAAGCAAATGACCCCCAGTCAATTTCGTAAGCTCAGTAGCTAGCTCCACTTAGGCTCCTTTTCGGGCATATACTACCTTGAATTTCCTAGGCTTTTTGAATTTTCACTGCTCTTGTAAAAAACTCCTTTTATCCATGATATGGATGATTTGATATAAATAATTCAGCCAACCGTAGGGTCTTTACTACTATTGTGACGCCACATGAATAGCTTACGTAGATTTGACTATTGATCAATTTTTGTCACTAAAAGATTTAAAATCTACATCATGAGAAATTTTTTAGCCCTGCTGTTAGTACTCTCCTGTTCCTTTGCCACTCTCCAAGCCCAAGAATCTTGGTCGTTGCAAAAATGCGTGGATCATGCCCGCCAGAATAGTTTGAACGTTAAGCAGGCCCAGTATGGAATCCTACAATCAGAATTGGCCAATAAGCAAGCTCGTATGAATCGCTTGCCCAACCTGAGTGCCAGTATTAGAGGTGGATATCAGTTTGGCCGTACCATTGATCCTACCACCAATGAATTTAAGAATGAAAGCATTGGTTTTAATGGTTTTGGTGTTGATGCCGGAGTAACCTTGTTCAACGGCCTTGTCACGACTAATACCATTAAGCAAAGTAAGTTTGATGTTCAAGCTGCGAAGCTGGATGCAGCTGCAACCTCAAATGACATTGCTTTACAAGTGGCTTCTTCTTACTTGTCCATCCTCCTAGCCGAAGAGCAGTTGGAGAATGCTAAAGTGAGACTGCAGTTATCTGAAGCTCAATTGGAACAAACGGATAAACTGATTCAGGCTGGTTCGCTTCCGGTGAATGACCGCCTTGATTTCGTAGCACAAATTGCTAGAGAGCAACAATCCATCATCGAGGCTGAGAACTTGGTGAATATCAATTACCTGACCTTAAAGCAACTATTGGAACTAGATCCAAATGTTGATTTGAAAATTGATCGCCCAGAGGTAGTAATACCCGCGGCTAATCCTGAAGCGTATTCATTGAATGAGATATATACCACTGCATTGGGAACTCAACCTCAGATCGAGGCGGGGGAAATGCGCATGAGAAGTGCCGAAGTTGGTGAGCGAATTGCTTACGGACAAAGCTTTCCGACGCTTTCACTATTTGCCGGTATGAGTAGTAATTACTCCTCCTTGGCAAAGGATTTCCTAAGTTACTCTGAGCAGATTGAGCAGAACTTTGGTCAGTACGCTCAGGTAAACTTGAACATTCCCATTTATAGCAATCACCGTAATAGAGTAGGTCTAGATAGAGCTCGCTTGGCTACCTTGAACCAAGATGTAGCCAACAAGCAAGCCAAGAACCTGTTAAAGACTAATGTGCAACGTGCCATCGCTGATGCACTTGCAGCGAAAGAATCATATGCGGCGGCTCAGCGTTCCGAAGAAGCAGCTGATGCAGCTTATATTAATGCACAGCGACGTTTCGATCTTGGAGCGATCAATTCCCTAGAATTCACGACAGCTTCCAATAACCTGAATCAGGCTAAAGTGACCTTGATCCAAGCCAAGTATCAATACCTGTTCAACTTGAAAGTAGTAGATTTCTATATGGGCAAGACCCTAGAAATCAATTAATCAATAGCAATACATACACCCTCGATCGCCTGGGTGGCATTTCCGCCCAGCCTGCTGAGAACATTCTAAATTTAAAACTCTCATGGCTAAACGTAGAAACTTAATTGTCCTTGGCTTGTTTGCCCTTCTTGCACTACTAGTAGTTGCAGTAGTAATGAAAAACAAGTCTAAGCCCAAAGGGGAGAAGGTAATGGCAGAAGAAGTTAGCGAACGCACAATTCGCGAGATGGTATCTGCCAGTGGTAAGGTATTTCCTGAAGTAGAGGTGAAGATCAGTTCGGACGTATCTGGTGAGATCGTTCAGTTACTGGTAGAAGAAGGGGATTCCGTTGCGGTAGGACAGTTATTAGCAAAAATTGATCCTGATGCTTATCAATCTCAAGTAGAGAGAGGAGTTGCCGGTGTGAATAGTGCAAAAGCAAATTTAGCAAACGCACGATCACAAATCGAAAACTTCAGAGCACAGAAAGAACAGATAATTGCCCAGCTGGAAAATGCGCGCGAAATTCACAAGCGTAATGAAAAGCTGAAAAAAGAGGGTGTGATTTCTGATGCAGATTATGATGCATCTCTTTCTAATCAACGCGCCCTGGAAGCGAACATAAGAGCGGCAGATGCTAACATCAAGGCTCAAGAGGAAGGCGCTAGATCGGCACAGTTCTCGGTACAGAGTTCCGAAGCCACTTTGAAAGAATTGCGGACAAGTCTGCGCCGAACGACCATCTATGCACCAACGGATGGTGTCGTATCTGTCTTGAATGTGGAGCAGGGCGAACGGGTGGTAGGTACGATCCAAATGACGGGTACCGAGATGATGCGTATCGCCAATTTAAATAGTATGGAGGTGCGCGTGGATGTGAGTGAAAATGATATCCCTCGCGTTTCTTTGGGTGACCCCGTAGATATTGAAGTAGATGCCTACGTGGATAGAAAATTTAGGGGAGCCGTTACTCAAATCGCTAACTCCGCAACCGGCGCAGGTACAACTACCGCCTTGAATAGTGATCAAGTGACCAACTTTGAGGTGCGTATTCGTATTGATGCTGCTTCTTACATTGACCTGATCAAAAGTGGGAATCAATATCCTTTCCGCCCCGGTATGTCTGCTTCTGTAGAGATTAACACCGAGACTGTAGCCGATGTGGTAAGCGTGCCGATTCAATCCGTTACAACTCGTGAAAAAGAAGACAAGAAGAAAAAGGGAAATCGCCAATTGGTAAGCAATGACAATGCCGAAGAGGAGAAGAAGGAAGATCGAAGAGATGATTTGATGGAAGTGGTTTTTGTCGTACGCGGAGATTCCGTAGATATGGTTAAGGTACGTACGGGGGTGCAGGATGATTCGTACATCCAAGTTCGCACTGGCTTAGAAGTAGGAGATCAAGTGGTGAGTGGCCCTTATTCAGCGATTGCTCGTAAATTGAAGGAAGGAGAGATTGTGCGCGTAGTTGATGAGGAAGATTTCTACAAAGAGAAGTAGTAGGTAATTGTATTATAGGAAGGGAAACCCCGCGAATGTCTTAGTAAAGATTCGCGGGGTTTCTTCATTTTACGGGCACAGGAGTTTTCCGTATCATCCCCCTATGCGGAATACCATCTTCCAAATACGACTCACCGACTGGGGCGAAACCAAGAGAGGCGTAAAATTCCAATAAGTAAGCCTGAGCTGAGATTTTAATCGATATACCTGGCCATAATGCATCGCATTGGGCCAAACAGAACTCCATCAATCGGCGCCCTTCCCCACTGCCACGTACGGCTTTCATGCTTAATACTCTCCCGATAGATGCATAATCTTCATAGGCTATTCCCTTGGGAAGCAAGCGGGCATAGGTCAAAATCTCTCCCTGCCCATTCGTGCCCAATACGTGCCAAGCGGTTATGTCTTTCCCATCTGCATCTAAGTACGCACAATCTTGCTCCACGGCAAAGATGAGTTGGCGGACGGCCATTACTTCATATAAGGCAGCCAATGATAAGGAAGAAAAAGGGGTACAGGAATACTGCAGCATTCACTAAAATTTATAGCAGGGAATGTTGTCTTTGCTTCGGTTCCGACTTGGGAAAGGAGAGTTTCCTCCACCGCCAATTCGGAAGGGATTGATCTTTAGCGCGATATAGAAATCCGTTCCAGAAAGATTTGTTGGAGTAATCCAGCTACCCAGGTGATCTGTACCGATGGTCAGGAAAGGCAGGCGAAGGCTCAAGCCTACTCTGAATTTTTGTAGATTATACATGGAAACGGGCATGCTAGCACCGATCCATCTGCTTTCGTAGCGAGGAACTACGGCTAAAAGATTACCATTTGGTACGGTGATGGAACCCGGATTAATGGTTTGCATAACCACCATACCCAAGTAAAGGTCATTGTTCCAGATGGCTTTATCTACGTGCAAGTTGAGTCGACTCGGTAACCAGATGTTGAAGGCATCGTTTACTAGGGAAGCTTGGCGATCTCCAAGGGTTTCCAAGCTGAACAGCTCAACGACCTGATTTACTTCTTCTCCGGAATCGAAAAAACTGTAATTGTCACCGTCGACGATAGCTCCTTCGTCCGGGTCTACCAAATGAACGTTGGTTTGTTTGGAGTATTTCAATTGTCCAATATCCATTAAGGCAGCACTAAATTTCCAGTCGTAGCCGCCTTCCTCACTGCCTATTGTATATACAAAACCTAGATCAACGCTATACCCACTTCCTAAAGGACTTACCCGATCTACATCATCTCTGATGAGATTATCGGTGTAGCCAAATTCCATATTCACCCCATCCCCAAATAAGCTGTTTTCCGGTAAGCGAGTCATTTCATATTCCTCTGAACTAATGACAAAGGCAGCTTCATACCCTCTCAGATATTTAGCCGTTACACCAAAAGAAAAGTTACCCACTGCCGTCGCCTTTCTGAAGGCGTAATTCAGACCTATTTCCTCAAAACCTATCATGCCAATTCTAAACGGATCAACGGAAAATGGTTCAAAATCCGGCGTGCGATTGAAAGGGTAATAACTCAGATTATCGGTCAACCCATTCCCCCCGAGGAGGAAACGCCCACCGGTTACCAATCCGATGTAATGTTGTCCAGCCACCCTAAAGAAGAAGGAAGGGCCAACATAACGGGAGGAATTGAAAATATACCGCTTTCTTCCGTCGTCGAAGAAATCCACGGCATATTGATCGGTCTTTAGTGGCGTATCATTACCGACGCGTGGCCCCAATACGATACCCAAATTGCTATTAAATAAATTGGGTACTGTAGCATTGCGAATGAATGCATAGTTGTTATCGAGGAATTGACTGCCTTCCACCAGATTGAGATCCCAGGAGAAGGGCATGGTAGTATGCCCGGCAGGATTGAAAAGCGTGGCATTAATGCCCGCATAATTGTCAAGACGGATACCCAGTTGTTCCTGGGCGAAAGAGAAACTTTGCCATAGGCAAAGCAATAATACAAGACTCGATCTTAAGTTCATAGGACAAGGGTGTAGTAGTTAAAGGACAGTCTCTGGCGAGGCTTGTCCATTCTAATCACTGTTCGTTTTTTGAGATAGTCACTAGCTTCACTCGCTCCATCTAAGCTCCACTTTAGCCTTTTGTGCTCATCTAAAAATAGATGTAGCCATTTCCTAGAGCGGGTTGCCCGGCAAAAAACTGTTTGACGGAGGAGTTTTTTTTTGCCAAGCGTTTTGCCGACTTTTAGGCGATTGTAAAAGTCGGTCGCCGAAGGCAAAAAGCCAACATTAAGACACTGATAAGCAACGTTTTACGACTTACTCTTACTTGGGAAGCATGCCTTGTATAATGGCTTTTGTACATTTTTCTGGGTTGGCTTGAGCCAGTGGCTCAAAAAGCATTTGGAAATACCGAAAAAACGAAAAGTGTGTTCTGTAAACTCGGGCACAGCTCTTT
>JAHQWA010000047.1 GCA_019634045.1 Saprospiraceae bacterium | reverse complement strand
TCAGTTCCCATTTCCTGCATATGGCAGCGATTTTTTGAGCAAGGCTGTTTATAGAAATCTTCTATATTTGCCAATGCCTGGGCGCTTCGGCAGCCCTTCATTAGATAAAAGGCCAGATAATAGTATGAAACAAGCTTCCATCATTTGTTTTGGAGAAGTACTTTGGGATATGTTGCCTACCGGGAAAGTAGCCGGTGGCGCGCCCATGAATGTCGCTCACCACGCGAAGCAGTTAGGGGCGCATTCTATCATGATCAGTAGTGTGGGGCAGGATACTTTAGGAGATAATCTCGTTGATTTCTTAAACGACAAGAAGATACCCACCCAGTTGGTCCAGAGAAGCGAGACTTTACCCACCAGTGTAGTAAAGGTCCATCTGGATGAAAAAGGTTCCGCTTCCTATGAAATCGTGGAAGGGGTGGCTTGGGATGATATCCGCATAAGCGCGCCCATGAGATCGGCTGTGGAACAGGCCGATGCCCTGGTTTTCGGTAGCTTGGTCACGAGAGGTGATACCTCTAGGGCTAGTTTGCAAGCATTACTGCAAGTAGCAAAGCTCCGGGTATTTGATGTGAATTTACGAGCGCCTTTCTTTAGCCCTACCTCCATCGAAGCGCTATTGGAACAGGCAGATGTAGTCAAGACGAATGATGAAGAATTGGAACTGCTGGCGGAATGGTTTGTGCAATCTTCGGATATGCCTGCTATGACTCAATACTTAATGGATCGGTTTAGTCTTCAAAAAGTAATAGTGACCCGAGGTAGCAAAGGCGCAGCTTGTCGCGACCAAGCGGGCTGGCATGAACATCCGGGGTATCCTGTCACCGTCAAGGATACGGTGGGCAGTGGTGATTCCTTCCTAGCGGGATTCCTTACCAGTATGTTGTCGGGGAAATCGACCCTGGATTGCCTCGACTTTGGATGTGCAGTAGGTGCCTTGGTGGCGACACACTCAGGTGGGACGCCCAAGGTGAGTCCAGCCATGGTGAAAGCCTTCCAAAAGGAGCGGAAAGGGTAGTTCGGGTTTTGATCGACAACTTCTGCAGTAGGCCTCGATCCTATTGGCGTCGGGATTTACATCCTACGCAACATGATTTTCCCTGATTACAATAATCGGATAGGTTTATTAGCGCAAAATTGGTCAATTTATAGGTGTTTCTTTCGACCGACTAAAGAGCATTTATATGAATTACTCAAATCCGAACCTACCCAGCAGCTTTCTTGTGGTACTTGGTTTTTTAGGGCTGCTAATACTACCTTTTGATCAGCTGTTCTCCGGGTTCCAGCTAGGAGAATTTCAGACCCACCATGCTGGAGATATATTGAAAAACCTTATCATAACCCTCTATGGCCTCCTTCTGATCAGACATTACGGGTACATCCGGCTCGCAGGAGTGTTCAGATGGACTCCTAGGCGTCCAATACTTCTAATAGTGCCACTCTATTTCGTCATTTTCGGACTGCTGCCTTATTTCTTTTTAGACTATGACTTTACAGAAGTTAAAAGGCAAGACCTCTTGCTCCTCTTCGCAGCCATGTTAAGTGTAGGGATATCTGAGGAGGTAGTGTTTCGAGGGTTTGTATTACCGCATTTGATTAAAAAATCTCCAACGCACCAAGGGCTCATTATTCCAATCATTACCGCAGCTTTACTTTTTGGCGTGCTCCATTTCCTGAATCTATTGCAACCCGATGCAAGTGGGGTAGTAGTGATTAGCCAAGTTACCTATGCCACAATGTTTGGCGTGGCTTTCGGCATTATACTCTTAAGAACGGAAAGTCTTTTACCCTTGGGCATTCTTCATGGGTTGATTAACTTCTCTTCGAATTTTGACCAATTACCAGGGGCGCTAGCTCCTATCAAAACAGAAACGTATCTTTTGTTTGAGGCGGCGATCTCTGTCCTAATCGTATTACCCTTTTTATGGTATACGCTACGGCAGTTCCCAAAAATAGATCAGGAAGCCATTTTCAATCGATATCAAGACCTAGAAAAGTAGAAGGTCGTGCCTCTACCGAAAATCGTCAAACTGCCCTTCCCGTTTCTGCAAGCCCGCAAAAACCGCTTCTAACTGGTTCTTTTTACCAATAATTTTGTCTTGCAAAAGGGATTCTTCTAACAGACCCGACTCTTGATCGAGATAAGGTGCTTTATTCAACAATTCCTTGGCCATGACGACGGCGCTTGGGCTCTTACTAGCGATTTCCTTAGCTAATTTGATGGCACCTTCCAGTGGTGTGTCCGTACTGTGGGTTGCAAAGCCATATGTTACGGCTTGTTCTCCGGAAAATACACGGTGAGTATAGGTTAATTCACGAATAATGTCATCCCGAACGCTATGGCGCATCAATTGAGTGCCCGCCATATCGGGAATGATGCCCCATTTCACTTCCAGGATACACAATTTGGTATCCGGAGCAACGAATTTGATGTCTGTACCCAACATGATTTGTAAACCACCCCCAAAACAGACACCATGCACAGCTGCGATGACTGGGACAGGTAGCTCTCGCCAAACCCAAGCGGCTTTTTGCCATTTGTTGGCGATGCCATGGGTGCGGGTTTCTAAAGGATTACTTGTCACACTATCCGCATTGTCTGGGCTGAAGTTGCTTAGGTCTAAACCGGCGCAAAAGGCGCGTCCTGCTCCACATAGTACCACCGCTCTAATGCTTGGGTTGGCTGCACATTGCTTACCCGCCTCGATAATGGCATCGAACATGGCCGTGTCCAAGGCATTCATCTTGTCGGGACGGTTGAGTTTCACAATGGCGATGTGTCCGTCTATCTGTATATCGACTCTATTTTCCATTCTTGTTGAAGTTTATCCTTTATTTCTTCTGAAATTTCGCTAGTTGAGCATCGGTGTCGGGCAGGTAGGTGTCAGCGGCTAATTCCAACAATAGCCCTTCTCTTAAGGTCGTGTTGTAGCCTTCATTGTAGAGTCGCTTGATGGCTTTAATAGCCGCAAAGCTGTTTTGCTGGATATCGGCCACGATCCGGTCAATCTCTCCATCGAATTCTTCGGCCTTGAAAGCCCGATTGACTAATCCAATTCGTTCGGCTTCAGGACCTTTAACACGCATGGCCCGGAAGGTAAGTTCTTTGGCTTTGGCTAAGCCCACCCTCCTAGCGAGGCGTTGCGTCATGCCCCAGCGTGGCATCACACTCCACTTCGCATGGGTATCGCCGAATTGAGTTTCCTCTGTACAAAACGCCATATCAAAGAACAACATCATTTCTAATGCTCCAGTGAAACAGTACCCATGTACCTTGGCGATAGTCACTTTGGGCAGATTTAGGATCAGGTCGCCTACTTCTTTACCCACATCCATGAAACTGCCCCCTTTTTGAAAGCCCTCCGAGGTGGTTGCCTTTATGTCAACCCCTGCCGAGAAGGCCCGGCCCGCTCCTTGCACGATCATCACTTTGATGGCGTCGTCTGCTTGGATGTTGAGGAGAACCGAGTGCAATTCGCGCATCAGGGCAGGATTCAAGGCATTGAGTGCATCGGGGCGATTTAGGGTAATCTGAGCTACCCCATCTTTAGCTTCATAAATGATGTATTCCATATGGTTGAGTTCTTTTCTAGAAGCGCCGAAGATCGGCATTATTGCGTCCGCTGCCAAATAGCGCTGGTCATTCTTTGCGGATAGATGCCTACTTTGATCACTTTGAGCATTTTTTGCTGGCTGTACGAGAAGACATATACTTCGTTTGTTTTGCGCGCGCTTACAAAAAAAGTATCTCCATCAAAGCCATCGGTAATCCAGCTCGGCTCTATCCCAGCGTCTAGTGTTTTCACCAGTTCTAACTCATCTAGCTTGACAAAAGCTACATAATTGGAGATCGTCCCGGCTAGGCTGATCCATTGCCCATCCTTGGAAAGGCCGATCCCATGGTGTGCAGCTTCAAAGGGGTAGTCTTTTAACTTAATCTCTTTTACAAAATCCGGGACCGGGAGATTTAGCGTTTTTACCACCTGTTGCTTTGCCACATCATATTTGACTAAGCCGTGAAAATAGGAGAGTTGGGAGTAGATGTATTTTTGATCTGGGGTAATCTTAAAGGGGCGTACACCGGCGGAGAAAGGTAAATAGTTCTTTTGCTCTAAGGTTTTGGTGTCCACGACTACAATGTCATTTCCTTTCAAGGATCCATTATAAATCAAGGACTCATCTTCATTCAATACAATACTATGGGGTCTTCTACCGGTCTTGTAAGTACCAACAACTTCCCTCTTTTCAAGATCTATTTTGTAGGATTTCTTATTAAGTAATAAGGAGACAAAGAGGTACTTCCCATCTTTGGTCATGACCTGGTGATCCGGCCGCTTTTTCAGGGGTAAAGTCCAAAGCAGTTTGTGGGAATTTAGATCAAATGCTGCGATATCTGCATAACAGGGGCGGGAGATCACCATGGTTTTGCCATCAGGCAGTACATCTAGGTCGTCCACATACTTATAGCCCAACTTCCGATTGACATAGCGGTTGATGAAGCTTTGTCTTTTCTTTTTTTGCTTTGCTTTGTCTGGGGCAATATCGATAGTAGTTAGTGTTTCGTAGGTGTTGGCATCAATGACCGAAACCGTTCCGCCCTTATTATTGCCGACTAGGATAACTTCGACTGGCGTGCTTTGTGCCATAACTTGGATTGAGAGAAAAGCAGAGAATAAAAATAAGAGAAGGGTTTTCATGCAAAGGAGATTGAGTGTTGGAGCCAATATAGGATTTGGCAAGCCAGGTTTAGGCGATCGTGCTCCTGCTTGCTATTGGTGTAACAATTAAAGAGGAATTCTGTTTTTAAGAGGGAATGTGCGTATGGAAAGGGATGTGAATCAGAGCGGTAGAAAAGCACCCTCCGAATATCGAAGGATGCTGCCTAGTTATGGGGATAACTTACTGAATTATGATCCTTCTGAGCGGATCTTCCCCAGGTTCTAGTCTCAACAGGAAAATCCTGTTTCTATGATGACTAGTGTGCTTGCTTTCGTAGATTCTATCGGTTTAATTGAAAAGAGGTCCAAGTATAGACCATGGGTATAAATCGGAAATAGGTCTAAGATGTGAGAATGAAATAGGTAAGAATAGGATTTTGAAAGAACCGTTGCCAAGATAAACGAATATTTATTGGAATAAAAGCGATGTGTAGTTTTAATCTATCCGGCAGAGGACAATCTAGGGCATGACTTGTACCCGTAAACGTTTGATTTTGCTCTAGCACCTGCGCTGTATCCATATCTCATAAAAGATGTCATACCCAATTAAAGTTCGAACAAATCCACTAGATCGAACTTCATTCCAAGCGCGATGACCTTGCTCACCTCTGGAAACGCAGTCAAACTTTACCCAATAGCTTCCCCTCCGCTTGATCTAGAATCTGTTGCGGATCCTCCGCATCTTCACCAATCATGAGGATGACTTCTCCTACCACATATTTTCGATTGGGCCACAAGGTGGAATAGATTACTCTACCTTGGCTTTTTGCCATAATTTCAAAGATCATCATCTCTCCTTCAAAGGAGGCGATGACATCGCCCGGCTTGACATAATACCTATGTGCAGGTGGATGTCCCTGGCTTTAACTTTGTGATCTACATCTGAGACTCGGGGAATGCGAATGATTTGGGCCATTGGGGAGGTCTTTATGATAATTGCAGGATCGATTTTGAGCTAGATTACGTCAAAGTACAAACAAAGTCTGAGATTTGAATATTATAAGGTTTCAAGTAAATTGAGAGATGAATTTTAAAGCTCTATGGTCATTTTTCTGCTTAATTTTATTTTCCAATAATAGTTGCGATTTAGTTTCAACGATCCGCCTTTATGACCGAAATCGGGAGCAATGCCTAACTATTTGGAATGCGGGTGCAATCAAGTATTTAATCATTGGTGAGGAGCAATCTTTAGCAGGAGCATATGTTAAATTGGATGTGGGACATCTAAGTTTGGAGCAGCAGAATTTTTTCGTTTGCTGGCAAAGAGCTCCAAAGCCGCTCGAAATGGTAGTGCCAAAAGCCAAGATCTTGGAAAATAAATTGGATTCTACTCCATCCAGAATTTACACCCCCTTGAACCATTTAAGATTAACCTCTGAAATCCTTAAATTTCACCAGGAAGGGTGCTTTGAATTCTGTTTTGAAAGTTCAACTATTTTTCCCTCCGATCATGCTTTATTGGAATACTGAATTAAAGACTAAGGTTCAATGAAGAAAACTAAAACCCAAATGCTCAATACGTGGAAAGTTTTTACGCGTAGGTTCATTTTAGCTCGATCCGTTTCCGGTCTGTATGTAACAATTCTCTTATTGTTTTGTAGTGCCTGCGGAGCGAAAAAACAACAGATGACAGAAGTGGTATCTGGTGTAGCCGAAAAGAAACTGCCTAGTTACTTTTACATAAAAGACATCTCTTGGCGGCAATCGAGTGCAGATAGTTTATACGAATTCTTTGGAGAGATAGACTTGAGCCCACAAGGACTCAGCAATTCTGTTTTGGGGGAGTTTTTTTGGAGTGGACCTGCTGAAGTATTCGTCTCACGTGGAGACTTAACCGTTTTTGGTGCCGATCTAAAGGAACGCTTTACCAATGAAACTGTAGTTGCAGACATAGTCATTTGTGACCGGAAGCTTCCCATAGCATTTGTGAGTGGGGGCTACAGTATTGCTTTGGTTAATCTAAAGACCGGAGAGGTACTGAATCGTTATGACCTCAAGGGAGACTTGATAACTTTACAGCGGATAGCCAACGATGAAGTACTTGCTTTGGTGGAAGGGGGAGCGGAAATGCAATATCGCTACTTCTTTAACAATCAGGGCTTCATTCGGTTAGATTCTATTAGCACTCCTCGTTCTAGACAGCCTAATGTTTTCTCCCCGGATTTAAAATATCAAACCTATCTTGACTTTACCGATCTTTTGATAGAAGAGGTAGGGACCTTGGGAAAAAGACGAATTCCGATTGGCAAAGAATACGCCACGCCGATATTTGGTCTAGAGGGGAAGAGGATCGTCCTTTTTCAATTTGCTTACAACAGTACGATGAAAGGGAAGGTACAGGTTTTCAGTTTTCCAGACTTTCAGGCCATTTACGAAGAAACTTTTTTAGGGTCAAAGGTGATCTCTACTTACGAAAACCGATTGGTAATTGGTGATCAGCAGGGTAGGGTAGAAGTCGTGGATATGATGAGCGGGGCTATAGTTTATCAAGCAAAGCGAGGAAGAATACGCGCTGCAGGTTTATCGGAGGATCATCTTGTCCTAGCGGAAAGGATAGGTACAGAGATGAGATATAGCACGATTGATATCAAAGAAAATCACGTACTATATGAAGCTTCTTCCAATCAAGACTTCATTGTACCTAGACTGATAGCTAATAATTCAAAAGATTTTTACTTCTATTTCAATGATCAGGTCCATGTACTAGATTTAAGTACTAAGACGGTAAAAGAAGTACCCGTAAAGATCAATCACTTTCTTGAAGCTCGAATCAATAAAAATGATACTAAGATTGCTTTTAAGGATTATAACCTTAGAAAAATAGGCATTTTAGATCTCAATACTTACCAAGTTAAGTACTTCAATAGTGCAGATGCCATTTACTTTTTTGGGAATCACCCAGATGAATTAATTATATGCACTGAAGATTCTTCCGCTGTTTACAATATTAATACCCTAAGCTGGTCCCGCTCCATCGATCCGATTTGGTTCCCGCGTTTGAACCCAAATAGAGATAAGTGTGGTTGGAAAAATCATCTTCAAAGAGAGGAGCTCGTACTTCAGGTTGGTAACTCGAGCAGTAGAGATAGCATTGTACATCTGAAGACTGACACCTATGACTTGGACAAGAAGGCAAGTCCCATTAAACTGCTAGATTGGAACCTAATCGGACTTGACCGTTACGCGAACTATTACCTAGCCAATAGAAACCAGGAACTTTACCGCTATGATCGGGAGATGAACAAAGTGACAGATACCATTCCTGGAGCGTATCACCAGGTCTATTCTGAAATGTACGCCACCTCGGGTCGTGACGTATTGACAACGAAACAGAAAGATCGATTTTTTCTCCTTTCACCCAACCAGCCGCATCGTTACCAATTTCTCAAAAACCATGATTTCATCCAGGTCAGCCCTGATCTCGAGTATATGGTGCAAACTCGTGCAGATAAGATCCGGGTGTACCGCTGGCTAAAAGATTAAAGGACTGGCATCTAAAAGAAGATACTTACCTTAGTCAGATGATGAAGTACTTCAAACCCTTGTTACCCTTTGTTGTCGGCTTCTTGGTATTGTTATTCACCGAGTCCTTTATGGATCTTTCTTTGGTGAATATGGCGGTACAAATGACTTTGTTTGGCTTGGTGGTTTGCTGGCCGATTTGGAAAACAGAGGTGCTGTCCTACGTGGATATAGGCTGGCCCTGGGGCTTGGTCGCCATTGGGGTACTGACATTGTTCCTAGGCAATGGGAATCCTACTAGGGTATGGTTAATTGGCGGGGCTTATGTTTTTATGGGTTTACGAATGGGCTTAGGAGCCATACATCTTTGGCGAAAAGGCTATTTACAAAAGGAACTACCCCGCTATAGATACCAACGTCTGCGTTGGGAACGTGCTGGGAAAAGCAATACACAGCTGGCAATGCAATCCGATGCTATCATGCAAGGACTGGCCAATGCTTCTTATTTGGCTTTCCCAGCCTTTATGATCGGTGCCAATCCAAAGCCCGATATTTCGTTCTTGGAAATCATCGGAATTGTACTTTGGGTCGCTTCTTTTCTGTTTGAAAGCTTGGCAGATTTTCAGAAGACGAAATTCCTGCTGCAAATGAAAGCGGAAGGGCAGAAAAACAAGGTATGTAATATCGGACTCTGGCAATATACCAGGCATCCCAATTACTTCGCCGAATGGATGGTTTGGAATGCCTTGGTTTTGGCCGCTATTCCATCTTGGCTAGCCCTACAAGACTTAGAACCTGTTGTCCTCTGGATATTGCTTGGCTTAGGCTTGCTGTTCATCTCGAGAATCATGTATACGACTTTGGTCTATTTTACGGGTGCGAAGCCTTCAGAATATTATTCTCTGCAAAAAAGGCCGGATTATCGGGCTTATACCGAAAGGGTGAATATGTTTTTTCCGGGCCCGCCCAAGGAAGTGAACTAGACAGGCTACAGCAATTGCCTAGCCAACTTCTTTTCATTGTCTAATAGGGAAAAGAAGTCACGCAGGTACTTACTCATCGTATGCTTGTGTTGTTGGTTTAGGGGGGCAAAATCTTCAAAAGAGGCAAGGATAGGGTCCTCGGCACGCAGGAATGTTTCTGCAGTGGTAGATAAGGTTTCAAAATCTTCGAACTGGCCGATCAAAACGCGCTCGTCAATGTCTTGTTGACCAATAGGCTTGGAACCTTTTAGATAGAAAGGGCTAACGAAAACTGAATAGTCAAAGTCGTAGGGGATTAAAATCAAGGATGTGCTTTTTTCTAATTGTACCAAGGCTATATTTCTGTTCGCGACAAGATCCCAGTCTTCATTGCCGATCATATAGTTGAACATCATCGTCTGCTGATAAGAATTCTGTTCAAGCTCAATTGGTGTGGTACCAAATTGCTCCACTACTGTACCACCCAAGCGGTGAGCCAGTTCATCCTTACTTTCGATAAAGAAAGCCCATTGTTCTTTCTGGAATGTTTCTTCTCCTGTATTCACATAAGTGATCTTAACCAAGTGAACCTGAAAACTGGCGGCCGTAATTTCACTGTACAAGTTGTAAGCCCAATATTCCTTGAGTAATTGCTGCTCACTTTCTGGATCATCGAAACAGGGGGCTACCAGCTTTAATTTGTCGTATTCTGCATCCAAACCCAAAGCCTCCAGTTCTTTTTTGGAGAAATTAAAACGCAAAGGCGGGATGTCGCAAGTGTACCTTCGAAATACTCCTCTCGGCTTGATCTTTACCTGTAATTCTGTGGCCTCCTCAACTTCTGAAGACATGATCAACCTGGCTTTATGTTCATTTTCCGATTTTAGCTGTTCAAATAGCTCATCAAAGTTTAATTCGAGGGTCATCTCGGAATAACCTTCCTCACTTAGGTGCTGAAAAATGGTATTGCTAGCTCCCAGATTAGCAGTCGTAGCTGAAAAAAGGAGGGCAAGAATAAGGCTTTTGATACTATGCGATCTCATGGGTTTTGACAATTGAAGATTAGGGAAACATTTGGCTGTTTCCAGGAAAAAATAGATTGCTTTTTTGCTGTTTGTCCTTTAGACAGCCATTGGCATAGATTTTTTCCTTTCGTAGTCAAAAAACATGAAACTTGGAGGATTGTGGATGGCCAATTCTTCCTCGGGGCTTGGCTCCAGGGGTTGCTACAAGCTAGAGCAGCGTAGCCCCTTTTCGTTGATCGACCCTACCAACCATTGGGCATTTGCCTCTAATCGGATAAGGGCTCCACTTGTTCGACTTTAACCGGCCACCATAGGGGACCCACCGCAAGTAATAGAACCAGTACATTAAAGAATACATTAGATGGATTTCCCGAGGCGACGGAACCTGAACTATCTAGAAAGAACCAAGATAGGACTCCGATTAAGACGGACTTACGAACCCCTTCGGGGGCTTTATCATATACCCAAGTCGACAGGCACCAAATCATTACCCCCCAACCTAGTAAAAAGCCTCCCGTCAAGGCAGAGAGAAATCGAACATCTGGAGAGTCATAGGTAGTAGCGCCATCGATGGGCCAACTGAGGATGTCTAAGGTGAGCCGGGCGGGCTCAAGAGTGGAGGCCATGGTGCCTAGAAAGAAGATGGGACCGAAAGAGCCGACCACAATGGCGGTGATTTTTAGCCAGAATTTGTGGTAGGAGTGGGTCCTGTATTTGCTACTAGCGGAAGTATTACTTGCCATATGCTTAGTTTTTTGTGATACTGATTTCACTGGCAAGTTTACGGGTATTCCGACGCAAGCTTTAGACGCCGGCGTCTATTGGCGGGCAGTAGGACAGGTTTATAGTGTACGGAAGAAGCCCTTGACTTGTGCTATTTTTTGATTCAAAGTCATTTGATCGGCTGTTTCAACAGCGTGGAGATTAACAGCTAGATTTCTATTGCTGTCTAATGCCTTTTGAAGCCCCAACTTAGCTTCTGCTGGACCAAATATGTACAGCTGATCGCCGGTTTGGATTTTTTGGATAATGGCTTGGAAATACCTTTGCAATTGTTGTTTTTTCCGCTCTAAGTATTTCTTTTCCTTAATGTTGTCTTGAGGCCCCCAGGGTGTTTTAGAAGTAGACCCACCGGCAGGATGAAAGTCCTCGACGGTGGATATCAGCTCCTCTACGGCTGCCTTGTCCTCTTGTAGGTAGATAATGTAAGCATTTCTGTAGTCAAGCCAGATACCAATTCTCCGATTCATAATGTAGTTTTTTGATCCTACTCAAGAATACTACATATACTCCTTTGATTTCCTGATTTAAATCAATCAGCCTCTTGACCAATATCATCCTGCCTGGCTTCCAGTAGTCCTAATTTTAAATAGAGTGTCACTTGAGATATTCTTCTTCAATAATCAGGTAAAAGACAATGTTGTGGAAAATAAACCTATAGCTCCGGCCCCCAATGGAAATCAGAAACGATTATTGTTTTGGTTTTATCTGGTCATTCTATTCTTTTTAGTCACTCAAGGTTCTTTGACGGGTACCTACCGCACCCATGAAACCAACTGGAGTGAGTTAGAAAACAAGATGTTGGCGGCGGAAGATATTGCACAAATGACCGTTATCAATAAGGAGCGAGTAGAAATTACGCTGAAGTCTGAGCCCTTGGCTGCTGGAAAGTACCCTGATTTTAGGGCGAATAGTAAAGGCCCTCACTATTTCCTAACTATTGGTTCGGTGGAGGCTTTTGAAAGCCGCTTGCTGAAAATTCAGGAAAAGTACGAGTTGACTCAATTGCCGCAAGTCAAGTATGTAAGTCGAACAAATTGGCTACGTACGATATTCTCATGGTTATTGCCCTTTATTATAATCGTGGCCATCTGGTACTATATTTTTGCCAGAATTGGGCGTAGAGGCGGAATGGGGAGTGTCAATCCCTTTGACTTTGGCAAGTCTAAGGCCACGCTTTTTGATACTGACAACCAAAGTAAACACTCTTTTGAGGATGTAGCTGGCCTAGAAGAGGCCAAGGCTGAGATTCAGGAGATTGTCGAATTTTTGAAGAACCCAGAAAGATATACTTACCTGGGCGCAAAGATCCCTAAGGGGGTAATCCTGATTGGCCCGCCCGGTACAGGAAAAACGCTATTGGCCAAAGCGGTTGCAGGCGAAGCCCAGGTTCCCTTTTTCCACCTATCTGGATCAGAGTTTGTGGAAATGTTCGTTGGAGTAGGGGCGTCTCGAGTGAGAGATTTGTTCCGCAAAGCAAAGGAAAAAGCGCCGAGCATAATCTTTATTGATGAGTTGGATGCTATCGGGAGAGCTAGAGGGAATTCTCTGTCCATGCGAGCCAATGATGAAAGGGAAAGCACGCTCAATCAGCTCTTGACAGAAATGGATGGTTTCGGCACCAATACGGGAGTGATTGTGATGGCGGCGACCAACCGGGCAGATATATTGGATAAAGCTTTGCTACGACCAGGTCGCTTTGATCGCCATATCTATTTAGAGTTGCCGAATTTAGAAGAAAGAAAGGCCATTTTCGCCGTTCATCTGAAACCATTGCGGCTAGCCAAGGATATTGAGGTGGAGTTGCTGGCTGGCCAAACTCCTGGATTCTCTGGTGCTGATATCGCCAATATTTGCAATGAGGCCGCCTTAATCGCCGCCCGACAACGCAAAGAAGCGATCAACATGCAGGATTTTTCTGATGCTACCGATCGCATCATTGCAGGTCTAGAGAAGAAGAGTAAAATCATATCCGATGAAGAAAAGCGAATCATTGCCTTTCACGAATCCGGACATGCCACAGTTAGCTGGTTCCTCAAGCACGGTCATGAACTGATGAAGGTGAGTATTGTTCCAAGAGGAAAATCACTCGGATCAGCTTGGTATCTACCAGAAGAACATCAATTGTTTACGAAAGGGCAGCTGATGGATAAACTGTGTATGGCCTTGGGAGGTAGAGCTGCCGAAGAACTGGTTTTCGGAGAGATTTCTTCTGGAGCCTTGGACGACCTTGAAAAGGTCACGAAGCAGGCCTATTCCATGGTAGCCTGGTATGGGTTGGATGAAAAACTTGGACATATCAGCTTTTATGATAGCACGGGACAGTCTGATCAATCTCTACATAAGCCTTATAGTGATGCGACTGCGCAATTGATTGATGAGGAGGTAAGAGCGTTGGTCAGTGAAGCTTATGAGATCGCAATCACCATCTTGAAGGATCACCGCAAGGAGCTTGAGGCCTTGGCTACACTATTGCTGAATCAAGAAGTGGCATCTAGGGATGATCTAGTCCAGATCTTCGGGGAGCGGGATAAAATACAGAGACAAGCAGCGGCTTGGGTCGACAACTGAAGATTGATTGAAGACCGAACTCATATTATACTTTCCTTTGACTGCTATGTAAGACCAAGAGTGGTATTTCACTATGAAAGGCCATACGTTTCGTTACAGAAACATGAAAAATCCTGTCCCATAGCCTCCGTTTGGGGGTGAAAAAGACTAGCACATCAATTCCCTTTTCTTGGGTATATAAATCGAGGCCCTTAACGATAGATGGATGGTTTACAATGGTAAAATCTACATATTCAAAGGGACAATTCTCCAATTGTACTCGATCCTCCATTTTGCCAAGATCTGGTTGAGTTTCTATGTGAACAAAATGGACCTCTGCCCCTAATAATCCAGCAAAGGTCATTAATTGTTCGACGGCAGCCAGGTCTGAAGTATCCAGATCTGTGGCATAAGCTATCTTATGAATCGATTTGAAGCTTGCTTCTGCCGGAATGGTCAATACGGGGCAAGTAGCCTGCTTTAGTGTACGCGTGGTGACGCTGCCCATGATCTTCTCAAGGGCAGCATGTTCACCTTGCATTCCCATACAGATTAGATCATATTTTCCATTTTCAGCCTGGTTGACAATTTCCCGGGCAATCGTTGTGCTGTTGATGGCCATAGTCTTTCCAAGGAATTTGGAGTCATAGGCTTGAGTAAAGGAGCGAACTTCCTCTGCTGCTGCCTTGCCCATTTGCTCGATCCTTTGCAGGACTAACTCAGGAGCTACATCTTCTTCTAACCATAGGGGGACCTGATACAGATGTAGAACATCAACTACAGCGGAAAATGCTTTCGCCAGTTTTAAGGTGAACTGTAAGGCGTTTGCTGAAGCCTCGGAAAAATCTGTTGGAAAAAGTATTTTCTTCATGGTACTAACTATTCATTGGATTGAAGGGCAGTAGCGCCCTACATACTAATCTGCTGAGAAGAACCTTTCTGTTCCCTTACTTGGGACTCACCTCCTGCATATTCTTGGTTACTACCACAGAATTCTCTACCCCCATTGGGCTCTCAACGTAGCGGTCGGCTTCCCAATCGTTTTCCCAGATTTCTCCATCAATTAGATAGCGGAATTCATAGGTTTGATCAGGTTTTAGGTCGATTGTAGTGGTGAAATAGGCCTTTGTCTTCTTCATAGGGAAACCATTGTCCTGATCCCAATTATTGAAATCACCCAAAATGACTACTTCTTCTGCTTTTTGTGCAGCTTCTATGGGGAGACGGAAGGTGACCTGACAGACCGGTCTTGACTTAAGAAATCTTTTTTTGAGACTCATGATGTATGTTTTGATTAAACAAGGAATGACTATATAAATTAAGGCAAATGGGATCTACTGGCGGTGATATTCTTGAACATCACGCCTTTTGTCTTGGGGATCTGAGTGAGGAGAATCCTACTTTGACGGCGCTGGTGTAAAGCTGGCAACACCAGGTTTTTGCTTTTGAGCCTTCTTGGCTTTCTTTTCTTGTTTTTTGAAATACCGGCGGAACAAAAAATTGTGCTTGAGTGCTTCCATATTCTCATTGAATCGATAGGTCCCTTCATTCAGATTGGACAATATTTGCCGTAGATCTTCGGCAGCGATGGAATCCTTGAGTACGGTTCCAGCTAGGCCCTCTTCTAGGTTTAGCTCTTCTGCCAAGCTGCGCAAGGATAAACTGGTCGTGGCAATATCTGCGCTAGCTTCCTCCATATTCATCAGAATGGGTTGAGTCCGTTGCAGAATCAAGGAATCTATGTTGCTACCTAACTGATTGATCTGTTGGCTAAAAGTGGTATCTCTCAACAAGAAACTTACTGGGCTATTTCTTGATAGGGAAGGGTCCAAGTCATCCTGTAGCTGTCTACTGATAGATTCCATATTATGGGTCATCCGGTTAAGGTTGACAAAAGCTTGACTCAGGTCATTGGACCAATTTGGGTCCTGCAAAAGATTGGCTACGGGGCCTTGCCCTTCCTGGATAGCATTTGTAATATCTAAGAGCTTAAGGGTAAGCAAAGCTATGTTTTCGGAGGTGGCAGCCAGTGAATTCATCATTTCATCGGTCTCTAAGTTGGGGGCGGAACCAATGGATTGGCCTTCGTTTATGGGGAGCCCATGGCCATCACCTGGATTAATATTGACAATCATATTGCCGACTAAACCATCAGACCCAATCTTTGCTACGGCATTACTTTTCATAAAGGAGCGGACACGCCGCTCGAGGAGCATCTCTACTCGAATGGTAGAATCATCGACGATCTCAATACGGTCGACAATGCCCACATCTATTCCAGCGTACCGGACGTTATTGCCAGCTTGTAGACCTTTTACATGTGGAAATACCGTGCTCAATCTGAAGTTGGCACCGAAGAGGTTTTGTTGATTACCAATATAGTAGACCCCCACTGTGAACAATAAAACAGCAATGGTCACGAATATTCCGAGTTTGGTGACGTTAGTCTGTTCTTTTCTCATCTTACCTATTTTGTACTTCTTTAAAGAATGCCTTTACCTTCGGATCTGTTGATACTGATAGTTCTTCGTAGGTACCTTCCGCATAGTTGATACCTTCTTGCAAAATGACCATGCGATTAGAGATGACACGTGCACAGTCCATATCGTGTGTGATGATTAAAGAGGCCGTATGAAAGGTCTTCTGGATATTTAGAATGAGTTGTATGATTTCATTCGCTGTTATGGGATCTAAGCCGCTGGTTGGCTCATCATATAGGATGACCTTCGGCTGTAGAATTAGCGTTCGCGCTAGGGCAATCCTGCGTTTCATACCTCCAGACAATTCAGCTGGCATGAGATCAATGGCATGAGCTAGCCCCACGTTTTCTAGGGCTTCCTTAATCAATTGATCTTCATCTTGGCCTTGCATGCGTTGACTATGGCGTCGCAAGGGGAATTGTAGATTTTCTCTTACGGTCATCGAATCATACAATGCACTTCCTTGAAAGAGAAAACCGACATCGGCTCTGATCTGATCTAGTTCTTCCTGGTCCAAAGAGGGAATGAATTTTCCTAATACCCTTACTTCCCCCTCATCCACTTCCACGAGACGAACCAGGCACTTGATGAGCACAGACTTGCCCGAGCCTGATTTCCCAACGATCACGACATTCTCATTGGGGAATAGGTCCAAATCAAAGCCACGCAGCACCTGATTGCTACCGAACGCTTTTTTCACTCCCCTAATTCGAATTAGGGAAGCTTCTTCTTCCTCGGTCTCCTGATTTTGGAACCACTTTTGACGTTCTGTTGTGACCGTTTTTGCTCCCATATGCTTAGATTTCGAAAAATATATCGGCTACCAGTACGGCTAGGAAGTCGATTACAAAGAGTAGTAGACTAGCTACTACAACCGCAGAGTTGGCTGCTCGACCTACTCCTTCAGTCCCCTTCTTTGAGTGATATCCTTTATAACAGCCAACGACTCCTATAGCCAAGCCGAAAAAGAAGGTCTTCAAGGTAGCGGGGATTAAGTCACCAAAATGGAGCGTAGCGAATACCCGATTGAAGTATAATCTGACGCTAACTTCGCCTTTCGTGGTTTCTACCAGAAAAGAGCCCCAGAGGCCAATCGCATCTGCTGCAATCACCAATAAAGGCAGCATCAGAATGCACGCCCAAATTCGGGTAACGACGAGGTACTTGAAGGGGTTGGTACCTGATACTTCCATGGCATCAATTTGCTCCGTTACTTTCATCGAACCTAATTCCGCACCGATGCTAGAACCAATCTTCCCAGCGCAGATTAATGCAGTTACGACCGGACCAATTTCTCTCACGATGGCAATGCCCACCAATTGTGGCATATAGGAAACTGCCCCAAACTCGATCATGGTAGGCCGTATCTGTAGGGTTAGTACCACACCCATGATGAAACCCGTCGTAATGACCAGGAAAAGCGAGTTATAGCCAATGATATAACACTGTCGCAGTAATTCCCTGAACTCAAAAGGGCGGCGGAAGGCTTCTCGCATAAATCGCCAGGCAAAAAGGCTGATGTCGCCAGTCTGATCGAAGTAGTTTTTGAGTGCTTTAGGAATTGCAGCCATAGATTATTGATAGGATGGTACACTATAAGTGGCTCTTGAACAGCCATTTCTTCAAAAATAGTCGGTATATCCTTGAATTCGGCTGATAGACATCAGTAGAGGCTGTGACGATAATCAACTCAAGGGAAGCAGAGATCGATCATTTTGTAGGTATCACAAGATGAACTACAAAAACACAGTATGAAGTGGCTCCATTTGATTTTGATTGGGATGTTCTGCTCGATCGCTTGTACGAAAAAGCAAGTGGAACCTTTGCCGATAGGGGAGGAAGAGGTTTTGGAAGAACAGGATACTACGGAAGCAGCCCTTTTGTATGAAGTCATTGGCCATCCCATAAGCCTTGGGCAATATTTTCAATTTCTAGATTCTGTAATCAACAAGTATGACACGCTACTGAATTATAAGATGGATGAACACATATTGATTCAAACCAATGATTGGGTGATCGATCGATTGCAAAACACGGATTATTATCGCTCGACTGCTCAGGGTGAATTTGTTTATGATAACCGACTTCTTCCTATCCTTAATTTCGGGGACACGCTCTTTATACCGGATAGTTTAATGACGCTACAACTTTGTGATGACAGAGACCAGACGGTCATTGATGTCAATATTCCAGAATACAAACTGAGAATAAAAGAGCGCGGAATAGTAAAGCATAGCATGCAGGTGCGAGTGGGGAGGAATGAGCGTAAATACCTGGCCTTGGCCGGGAGAGAGGTAGATCTTCGCACTGCCACTGGTGTAGGTTATATATATAGGATAGAACGCGATCCCATTTTCATTAACCCAAGTAATGGAAAAAGGTATTACACCACTAAAAGAGATGATGGCCAACGGACTCGTATGCCCCAGATACCATGGTTGGAACCTATTTTGGACGATATTCGCTATGGTCATTTGATCCATCCCACGTCTAACCCCAAGACCCTCGGAAAGGCTTACTCCAATGGTTGTATAGGGCTTGGGGAGGCGGATTCCTGGTTACTATACTATCATGCGCCAGTTGGTACAAAAGTGGTTTTCCGATATGATGTAGAGGTGCTAGATGAAAAGCAGGATACAGTAAGATTAAGAAACATCTACCGTAGAAAAACTAGCAAAAGATAGAACATCAGCTATTCGCGGTTCTTTATTGGACTTAATACTAATTGGTTGGAGTTTCAAACTCCAACCTAATACTCCAAAATAAACTTCGATAAATTCTGTCCCTTTTCCAGGTGCAACTTCTTCCGTAGTCGATAGCGTGCTACCTCTACGCCTCGCAGAGAGATATGGAGGAGATTAGCGATTTCCTTGGTGTTGAGGTTGAGGCGTAAGAAGGCGCAAAGTTTCTGTTCGTTCGGGGAGAGGTCGGGGAAGTCCGTTCTCAGGCGGGTGAGAAAATCACGGTGTACCTTATTGAAATGGTATTCGAACTGTTCCCAGTCTTCCTGTAGACGAAGGGTTGTGTCGATCTCTTTGACGAGTCTTTCCAAAGCCTGTTTGGTTTCTACGTTTCTTCCTTTCTCTTTTACCGCCTGCAACTCCTCTTTGATAGATTCGATGAATTCGTTTTTTACCACGAGGTTCATGGTAGAAGCGGCCAGCAGATTATTCACATGTTGTAACTCGCTTTGCATTTTCTCTTCCTTCAATTGCTGGAGCTCTTGTTCCTTTTCCTGTTCAACCTCAATCAATTTCTGTTGCTTGGCAGCGAGTTCTACTTGTTTAGCTTCCTCAATCCTGTTGGCTTTGCGTTGGTAGCGCCCTCTTTGGAATCGAAAGATGGAGAAGAGGCTGCCAAGGCCAAGCAATATGTATATGGTCTTGGCAAGGGTACTCCGATGAAAGGGTGGTTGGACCTTCAATAAAACAGTAGGGCTACTGGCTATTTGTCCCAGATAATTACGGGTTTGGGCCGTGAATTCATAAGTACCTTCTCTCAGATTGGTGTATTCCTTCGTGGCAGATTCTGTCCACTCTCCGAATTCTTCATCCAATCCCTTTAAGAAATACCTGAATTGTTGGTTGGTAGGATCATTAAATTGGAAAGATTCTACTTCGATCTTTAACACCTTATCCTGTGCGCCAATGACTAATTTCTCGACATGTTCTGCCTTTTCGGCAAAAGGTTGGCGAGCATATAATTCTGTGTTTTTCGTTACGCTATACACGTGCTGTAGCACCAGTGATTGTCCAACCTTTAGCGGATCCTCCAAGGCCGGGTTGTACTGAATGAAGCCTTCGTTGGCAGAAAACAGGACGCCATCCTTTATGTTGATTGAAGCATGCAGCAGATCATTATTAAGATGATACCGCAATTGGTACAAGGAGGATGGAACGTAAGCATAGTTATTATTGCTGATCCGTTTGAAAAAGCCTACCGTGTTATCCGTTAAGACATGCACATGGTTTTTATTGTCCTGCTCAAGGAGGTAGACCGGCTCAAGGCCGATGTTGTCGGTGAACAGCTCCGCATTTTGAATCAAACCACTGTTAGCCTGAAGTTGATATAGACCTACATTGGTGGCGAGATAGAGATCATCATCGATACTACTGAGGATGATTTGTTCGTCGATGGGTAAATCCGAGTCTTGCGACACCGGTTTTACAGTAGTTTGGGTTAGATCCGCCGATAACTCCAGTTGATATAAGCCCTTGTAGTATTGACCAACCCAGATTTTGCCAGCTTGATCTTCTTCAAAGAACCTACTCGAAGCATCAAAACCCTGTATCTTTTGCATCGCCACTAAACCTTTATTTTGATCAATACGAAATAGGTATAGGCCAGAGTAGGTTCCGCCGATGGCAAATTCAGGTCTTGATCTCAGCTGTTTCACTTTCCAAAGTCCATCCGTTAACGCTATTCGGGTTGCTTTTCCATCTTCAAGCAGGAAAAGCCCCGTGTGATGGCCCGCATATATTTTTCCTGCAATCTCCTCCATCCCATAGGCGGGGCCTTCCACTCCGGAAAGGAACTGGGATTGACGCTCTCCGCGCGCCAAATAGTAGATGCCGTTGGAGGTGGTATAGTAGGTTCCCTCGTCGGTTTCAAAGGCTTCGTAGCCGCTCCCTTGAATATTGATCTCCTGATTAAGTAAACGCATCGGGGAGTTGATATGTGCGAGTGCCAAACCATTTTGCATGCCAATCCACAGATTGCCAAAATAGTCCTGAAAAGATCGGAGGCAGGCATTGGAAGCTAAACCTTCTTGTGTGCTAATCCTTTCTAAGGTGTTTTCTCGGAGGTCGAAAAGAAAGAGGCCGGCGGTTTGGGTAGAGATGGCCAATCGCGTATCAGACAGCTGTAGTACGTGATTCACATAGGTCTCTCGAAGTGCTTCCATTAGGACCGGGTAACGGGTGGATACGCTAATGGCAGTAGAAAACTCTATCTGCCCGGAATTGTAAAACAGCAAATATCCTTCATCCTGCTGGATCACTCCGGCAATGATCTGTCCTTTTATACTTTGGGCATAGGTGCTAACCAGCTCATCTCCCTCTACTTCAAAAAGCTGCCCCTTTTGATTTTGTGTGAATAACTTCCCATTGGTATAGAAAGAACGCTCTAGCCCTTCGGGATGACGTAGGACTTTTATCGTGTTTCCATCAAAGATGTAGATGCCCTTAAAGGTGCAAAAGTAGACCTTGTCTTGTAAGAGAAAAACATCCCAAACTTCATCAAAGTCCATAGCGTCCGACGGAATCTTGTCCACTAAGGAAACATATTGCCAGTTGCTTTCAAAGTAACCAAATTCTCCTTGTGACCCCACATAGAGGCGGTTGATACGTTCATCAAAGGCGAGTGATCTTTTCTTTTTTCCAGTCTTAAAATCATGTGTTTTCCAGGCAATTCCATTGAAGGAAAGCACCCCTAAATTATTCGCCACAAAAAGGGTCATATCCCGATTTTGGGCGAAATCAATGTTTTGAATACCTGCTTTATATTCTGTAGGAGTGAAATTTTGAATAGGATATTTGGCAAAGTAGCCATATAACCAACACGGCAAAATGACCAGTATTAGGCAAATAGGCAGAATTCTACGGGTGTAATGAAAAAAGTGCATGTGCAATTCCTTTGACTATGAATGTAACTATAAATCAGTCATTTATGTTTCGAGAAAAGTCCATTTGATGTAGTTATGTGTAAGTCTAGAGAAAATTTTGATGAGTCCTATAATTCATTTGGGGGCTAAAATCCTTCTAATTTTGATGAAGATCGCATCAGTAATGGTATGAATTTCGGCATGATGGGTTTTGGACTTTAGAGAGAGGCAGAGAAAAACAACATGGCACCAAAGATCTAAATATAGATACAATGAAAAAAATCCTTCTACAATTAATCTTATTTGCATGCACAACCACTTTGGCCGCTCAGGCTGATAACGTATCGGTTGTGACTACAGATGATGGAATGAAGCTCGTAGTCAACGGCAAAGATTTCATGGTCAATGGTATGAACTGGGATTACTTCCCAATTGGAACTACTGTTACTTATAGTTTGTGGACGCAGCCAGAAGATGTCATTAGGGCAGCCTTGGATGAGGAAATGTCTCTTTTGAAAAATATGGGTGTAAATGTAATCCGTGTGTACACGGGCATACAACCACGTTGGATTCGGTATATACATGAAAAGTATGGTATTTATACCATGCTTAATCACGCCTTTGGAAGATATGGTTTAACCCTAGATGGATCTTGGGTGGCCAATACGGAATATGCTGACCCTCGAGTGAAAAAACTACTGATGAAAGAGGTGACGGAAATGGCCCAACAGTATAAGGGTACACCTGGATTGTTATTGTACTTGCTAGGCAATGAAAACAACTACGGCCTATTCTGGGGGGGAGCTGAGACCGAAGATATTCCCATTCAAGATCGAAAGTCCACTACCCGCGCTCGGGCCATGTACAAGCTCATGAATGAAGCCACCCTCGCTATGAAAGGCATAGATACAGGCCATCCAATAGCGATCTGTAATGGTGATTTGCTGTTCATGGAACTGATCGTGGAAGAATGTAAGGACGTGGATATTTTTGGAACGAATATGTACAGGGGTGTTTCTTTTGGTGATGCTTTTGAACGAGTACGGCAGGAGTACGGGAAACCTATCTTGTTTACGGAGTTCGGCGCAGATGCCTTCAATGCGCGGAGCAATGCTGAAGACCAGTTGTCCCAAGCCTACTACATGGTGAACAATTGGCAAGAAATTTATGATAACGCAGCCGGTCTAAGTGGTGCCGGTAATTCCATCGGTGGATTCACCTTCCAGTTTAGTGATGGATGGTGGAAATACGGCCAAACTAAAAACCTAGATGTTCATGACAATACAGCCTCTTGGGGAGCCGGAGGATATGAACGTGACTTTGAGGAAGGAGAAAATAATATGAACGAGGAATGGTTTGGAATCTGTGCAAAGGGGCCAACCGATTCCCGAGGATTGTATCAACTGTATCCCAGAGCAGCTTATTATGCTTTGAAGCAGGCACATGAATTCAATCCTTACTCCACCGACGCAAGTGGAGAATCCGTGAGAGCCCATTTTGGCAAGATTGCCCTAATGGATGCCGTGACACGCGCCAGGGGAGACAAGGCGGCTTTATCTGCGGAGTCAACCAAGAAAGTTCGAATTAGTGACTTTAGAGCAGAGATCTCCACTTTTATAACCGGAGGAGACAAAATCAGAACGCCCGTCGATCCTGATCCTACTACGCTAACTTATCCTGATGAATTAGGTTTTGATCACATGGCTTCCTATTTCTTTGAAGTAGAAGCAAAACCCAACAATGATGTTCGGATGAACGTTTCTTTCAACATATTGGGTAATGTGGCGGAAAACCCAATCAACGAAATCTTCTACGAAAACCGAGGCCGTTCCCGTGTAGTCAATACCAACCAAGGCGGACTTGGTTTACCAGATATTAACCGACTCAGTGTATATCGAGCGGATTTCAACTGGAATCATAAATGGGCAGACCTTACAGGTTTCTATCGTACAGGTCACTACCATTGGGGATATGAAGGCGACTTCTTTGGCCTGTATCCAGAAGCCAACTATGGGCCAAACATTGACATCTACAATGGTACCGCGCCTTTCGGTTTTGAGGCAGAGTTGAAGCGAGAATTGAAGGGATTCAAGATTGCTTTCGGACCGGAACTCTGGTGGGGAGCGAACCCAGCCATCCTACTGAAATATCATCGAAAATTTGGCAAATATGATGTGACGGGTATCTTCCACGAAGATGTGGATCGCCCCGGTAATACGGTAAGTTCGTTTGCCATTCCGATGCCACAAACCCGTAGAGCTACCTTACACATCAAAAGGGACTTAGGTCCGTTGGGGGTTGAGTTTGGAGGTATGTGGGGCGGACAGCCACTGGTGGGTAGAGAATTCCAAATCATTGATGATGAGGATGACAAGTCCGCGGTTTATAAGGACGAGATTCAAGCTAAAGATACTTGGGGGGGTAAGGTTAAGTTAACGCTTACTTCAGGTAAGATCAACTGGTATGCACAAGGTGCCGCCATGGGCTTAGTCGCTAACGGTGGAGCAGATTATACGCAGACTTTTACCGGATGGAGGTTAAAAGATAGCGGCAGTGGTAACCAAATGAACTTCTTAACGGGTTTCACCTATTCAATGGGTAATCTACAGATTGCTCCGAATTTCTTGTGGCAGAAACCGATCGTTGCTCCAATTCCAGGAGACGTATCTGCTCCGGGCAGACCTAGAAACATTCTTGACGATCCATTCTCAGTAAGAGCCAATCGGGAGACAGTTGCGGGTGAGATTTTATTTACTTACGATCCAACGCCCGCTTCTTGGATGTACTCTTGGGATAACGATATGGTGGAAGATGCTAAACTGGCCGTTAGTGCTGGTCTTGTGTATCGTCACCTACCGACTACGATGGATGCTGGTGTCGGTATCTTTGGTGATGGCCGTACCCTCTTCGTTTTCCCTGGTGCTCCGGCTGCCAGAGACCTGTGGGAAGCACATGCGCGTATCGTATCTAAGATTAGTTCCAAATTTGGGGTGATTGCCAACGTATATGGTGGTAATGCACAGGCTAATGGTAGCGACCCTCGTTTGATCGAACGCTTTGGAACAGATATCCGCCTGATCTATAACAAGCTCAAGGTGTCCACGATGTTTAAAGTGAATGATTGGGGCCCCTTTGACTATCACCGCGACTTCAACTTAACTTTCCCCTTGCAGCTAAGTGCTGATCTTTCTACTACGCTAGGTAGTCCTAATTGGATAGATCTACCAGATACCAGAGCAGGAATCCGTGCCACTTGGCGTTCTTTGGATCGCTATTCACCTCGCTATTGTCCAACTACCGCTTTGGATGTAGACGGAACGACAATTTGTGATCCAGAAGCACCCGGTTTCGACGATGGTCAGGAATGGGAAATTAGAACATATCTACACTTCAACATAGGCAAGTAGTGTGCTGATCAAGGAAGTTCTAACATACGAGAACACCCATCACCACATTATTTGAATAAATAAAAAGAATTAAATAGATGAAAGCTAAACGATTATATAAAGCTTCCATAACGCTCTGCACAGCGCTTCTATTGGTTTTTGTTTTTAGCTGTGAGCGTGAAATTGATGGATTGGAACCCGCTGACTTCCCAACAGGAGGAGAGGTCTTCATAGACGGTTTCCCTGGTGGCCTAGATTACACCGCTTTTGGTGGCTCTAAAACTGATGCTTTTCAAGTAGACGAGGACGTAACGTACGAGGGAGAAGCTTCCATGCGTTTTTCAATACCCGATCTTGACGATCCTACTGGTGGTTATGCAGGAGGGGCCTACACTTTCCCCGTTGGCCGAGATTTATCGGGCTATGATGCTTTGACGTTCTGGGCGAGAGCCTCTAAATCTGCTAATATAGATGAGATCGGATTTGGTAATGACCTGGCAGAATCCAAGTATCGGGTAGTAATGAACCAGGTTAGTGTGAACACCAATTGGAAAAAGTACATTATTCCTATTCCTGATCCTTCGAAATTGACGCAAGAGAGAGGTATGTTGTGGTACTCTGAGGGTCCAGAAGATGGTAAAGGATATACCTTTTGGATCGATGAGGTGCAATTTGAGAAATTGGGAACACTAGCCCATCCTCGTGCTGCCATTTTGGAAGGCCAAGAACAACAGACAACGGCCGAGACAGGTGATAGACTAGAAGTGGCTGGATTCACATCGACCTACAATTTGCCAACGGGTGTAGACCAAACGATAGTGGTGGCACCCGGATATTTTGAATTTACGTCTTCCGATGCATCCGTAGCTACTATTAATGCCAGTGGGGCAGTTTCAGTGATAGATGCGGGTACAACTGTTATTACTGCAAAGATAGGAGATATAGATGCCTCCGGCTCATTAACGATCGAATCTTCTGGGGATCCTATACTTCCACCAACCCCTGCTCCGACCCCACAGGTTAATCCAGATAGCGTGATTTCCATGTATAGTAATGCCTATACGGATGTGGTAGTAGATACTTGGAATCCTTTCTGGGAGTTCTCTACAACCCAAGTGGCTGATGTTAAGATTGGAGATGACGACCTCAAACGATATAAGCAGCTTAATTTTGTGGGTATTCTAACAGAGTCAGCAAAGATTGACGCCTCTGAGATGACCCATTTCCATATGGACATCTGGACGCCAGATCCTACCGACGGGGGACAGACTTTTAAGATTCTATTAGTAGATTTCGGAGCAGATGGGAACTTCGGTGGAGGAGATGATTCTTCTCACGAAGTGAGTTTTACAGCCCCTGTCCTATCTAGCGAAAAATGGGTGAGTTTAGATATTCCTATGGTGGACTTTGGAGGCTTGGTCAACCGCAATAATATTGCACAACTAGTATTGTCTGGTGATATTCCTAATGTTTTTGTAGATAATGTATACTACTATAATAGTGGATCAAGCGGACGACCAGAACCGACCGAAGCTGCACCCACCCCAACCGTGGACGCAGCCGATGTGATCTCCCTATACAGTAATGCTTATACGGACGTTCCAGTAGATACCTGGTCTGCGGATTGGGATGTAGCTCAGCTGGAAGATATTCAAGTGGCAGGAGATGACGTTAAGTTGTATACTGGCTTATCTTTTGCAGGTATTGAATTTACCAGCCAGACGGTAGATGCTTCGCAAATGGATCGTTTCCATATGGATATTTGGACGCCGGATATGACCGCATCGCCAGCTGCCATCCGTATCAAACTGGTTGACTTTGGCGCCGACGGTGCTTTTGGTGGTGGCGATGATGTAGAACACGAATTAGCAATCGATGCAAACACTAGCCCGGCCTTGGCATCAGAGTCTTGGGTAGCTATAGACTTGCCAATGACGGCTTTTGGAGGCCTCACCACCCGTGCCAACCTGGCCCAGATGATCATTTCTGGTGACCCCAACACGGTTTACGTGGACAACATATACTTCTACGCTGGTGATGGCGGTGGAAGCGGTGGAGACACCGAACCGACAGCAGCTGCACCAACGCCTACACAGAATAGTGCAGATGTAGTTTCCTTATTCAGTGACGCTTACACCGACGTGCCAGTAGATACTTGGCGCACGGATTGGTCTAGCGCTACCTTTGAGGATGTGCTAGTTGCGGATAATCCTACGAAGAAGTATTCTGCGCTTGATTTTGTGGGCATTGAAACGGTAGCTAACCCAGTGGATGCTAGCAATATGACCCACTTCCGCATGGATGTTTGGTCCCCAGACTATACCGTATTTGGAATCAAGTTGGTTGACTTTGGTGCCGATGGTGCTTTTGGTGGTGGTGATGATGTAGAGCATCAGATCAACTTCGACGCTCCAGTGCAGGGAGATTGGGTGAGTTTCGATATTCCATTGACGGACTTTACCGCCCTAACTACGACCGGTAATATCGCGCAGTATATCTTGGTGGGCCAACCGACCGGGGCTACTACTATATTTGTAGATAATGTATACTTCTATAATAGTGATGGTGGCGGTGGAGCTTCTGAGCCTACGATGGCCGCTCCAACGCCAACGCAAAGCGAAGCAGACGTAGTTTCACTCTTTAGTGATGCCTACACCGATGTAGCGGTTGATACTTGGCGCACCGACTGGTCGGCTGCTACTTTCGAGGATATCACCGTAGATGGTAATGCAACTAAGAAGTACTCAGACCTTGACTTCGTAGGTATTGAAACGGTATCAAGCACAGTAGATGCCAGTAATATGACGCACTTCCGTATGGATGTCTGGTCGCCGGATTTCACCGTATTTGGTATTAAACTGGTAGACTTTGGAGCCGATGGTGCCTTTGGAGGAGGAGATGATGCAGAACATCAAATCAACTTTGATGCTCCGGTACAAGGAGAATGGGTGAGCTTTGACATCCCCCTAACGGACTTTACTGGTCTTACCTCGACGGGAAATATAGCTCAGTACATTTTAGTGGGACAACCTACGGGAACCACAACAGTTTTTGTAGATAATGTTTACTTCTACACCGATGGAGATGGAGGAATGTTGACCGAACCAGCCATGGCTGCGCCCATGCCAACACAAGATGCTGCTACTGTAGTTTCGCTCTTCAGTGATGCTTATGATGATGTAGCCGTAGATACTTGGCGTACGGATTGGTCTGCGGCCACGTTCGAGGATGTTACAGTAGATGGCAATGCTACGAAGAAGTACTCGGCTCTAGATTTTGTAGGTATCGAAACGGTTTCTAGCCCTGTGGATGCTAGCAGTATGACAAATTTCCGCATGGATGTTTGGTCTGCCGACTTCGAGTTATTTGGTGTCAAGCTGGTAGATTTTGGTGCGGATGGTGCCTTTGGAGGAGGAGATGATGTAGAACATCAAATTGACTTCAATATGCCTATGCAAGGGGATTGGGTAAGTTTAGATATCCCGTTGACTGACTTTACAGGACTGACCACGACTGGTAGCATTGCTCAGTTTATCCTAGTGGGGCGCCCTGCTGGAGCCACCACGGTCTTTGTGGATAATGTTTACTTCTATGGCGAAGATGATGGAGGTGGAAACCTGACGGAGCCTGCTGAAGCAGCTCCAGCTCCAACCCTTGCGGAAGGCGATGTGATTTCACTCTTCAGTGATGCCTACACCGATGTGCCCGTTGATACTTGGCGTACGGATTGGTCCTCGGCTACTTTTGAAGATGTGATGGTGGCGGGTAATGCTACGAAGAAATACTCTGCTTTGGATTTTGTAGGAATCGAGACGGTAGCCAATACCGTTGATGCTTCTGAAATGACGCACTTCCATATCGATGTATGGTCTGCGGATGGCACTTTCTTTGGTATAAAGATCGTAGACTTCGGTGCCGATGGCGCTTTTGGCGGAGGGGATGATGTGGAACATCAGATCAACTTCGAAGCCCCTCAACAGGGTGGATGGGTCAGCTATGATATTCCGTTGACAGACTTTACAGGATTGACGACACAAGGAAATGTGGCACAATACATCTTGGTGGGTCAGCCTACCGGAGCGAATACAATTTTCGTAGACAATATGTATTTCCATAAATAAGAGTTAGTGTAGTTAAAAGGAAGCTACTTCTTCTTCGAAGGATTGGCTTCCTTTCTCATGCTAACCAATGTCCCCCTTAGTAATACACTCAAAATAAAAGCAACATGCAGTTAAAATATATATCTAGAGATACTTTTAGTATCGGGCCAATAGGCGCTGTTCTTCTTCTCCTTGTAACCTTTGCTTTCTCTTCTTGCGAGGAAGATGACAAGGCCCTTGCAGATCGCAATTATCAACTGATTTGGCAGGATGAATTTGAAGGACCGGCTGGTCAATTGCCAGACGCGGCCAACTGGAATTTTGATGTTGGTACGGGTTGGGGTAACAGCCAGCTAGAATACGACACGGATCGCGCCGAGAATGCTTCTACGGATGGCAATGGCAATCTAGCCATTGTCGCTCGTCGAGAGTCCTTTGCAGGTTCAGCGTTTACTTCAGCTAGAATTACAACCTTAGGGAAATTTGACCGAACCTACGGCCGTTTTGAAGCCCGTATCAAAATGCCTTGGGGCCCAGGAATTTGGCCTGCTTTCTGGTTACTGGGTTCTAATTGTGATCAGGAGGAATGGCCACTGTGTGGAGAGATAGACGTGATGGAATATCGTGGTCAAGAGCCAAATATTATTCACGGCTCAGTACATGGCCCTGGGTACTCAGCAGGTGATGCAATCACCAAAAGCTTTGCCTTCGAGAAGGCACGCTTTGATACCGATTTCCACTTATTCGCCATTGAATGGGGAGAAGAATTTATCAACTACTATGTAGACGAAAATTTGTACTTTTCTATTACCCCGGCAGATGTACCAGGCGAATGGGTATATGACCATCCTTTTCATGTGATCCTTAACCTTGCTGTTGGTGGTGACTATGTGGGTTTTCCAACTACACAGACTCCTTTTCCTCAGACTATGTTAGTGGATTACGTTCGAGTATACCAAGAAGTAAATTAGCGGTAACTTAGAAGCTAAACTCAAACAGTTTCTTAGATAATCAAAGTTTTGGAACGCTAATACAGAATACAATGGAAACCGTACAGTCAACAACAGAACTGGTAGCAATAAGCCAGGTAAAATTTGAAGGCGAAGCCTACTTCAAGATTTCGAATAGTGACGCGATGCGTCCATTCTTCATGAGCCTTGTTAGCCATTCTAATCACTGGATGTTTATTTCCAGCAATGGAGGCCTAAGCGCAGGAAGAAAAGACTCAGAGGATGCCCTCTTTCCTTACTATACTGATGACAAGATTACCGAGTCGGCTGAAATTACCGGCAGTAAGTCAATCTTTTGTGTACACAAGGAAGGGAAAGCGAAGATCTGGGAACCTTTCTCTGAAAGATTTGAGGGGAAATACATGGTTCGGAGAAATCTCTATAAGAGTATTCACGGGAATAAGCTCCTTTTTGAAGAAGTCAACTTGGACCTAGGACTCAGCTTTCGGTATCAGTGGTGTACCAGCGAACTGTACGGTTTCGTTAGAAAATCTATCCTTACCAACATGTCTGGAGAGGGTGTAGTGGTAGAAGTGCTGGATGGCCTACAAAATATCATGCCTTATGGTGTGCCCAGTGACCTTCAGATGCGCTCCAGCAACTTGGTTGATGCCTACAAGAAGAGTGAACTAGAGAAAGATACTGGCTTGGGTATCTACAGCCTAAGTGCGATTATCGTAGATAAGGCAGAGCCTAGCGAAGCCTTAAAGGCGAACATCGTCTGGTCTCTTGGTTTGGATAATCCGAAATATTTGCTGTCTTCTCGACAGTTGAAAAATTTTAGAAAAGGGAAACCCATACAGGAAGAAATTGATGTGCGTGCCGAAAAAGGCGCGTACCTGTTGAATACTGAAGTCCATCTTGCCCCTTATGCGGTCAAGTCATGGATGATTATTGCCGATGTAAACAAAAACCACTCAGCTTTAGCCAGAATATCGAAAACCATTGGCAGTGAAAAGGATTTGGAGAAATTGATCCAAGCGGATATTGCGCTTTGTACACAAAGCCTCATCGCACTTAATGCAGCTTCGGACGGTTTGCAACTTACTGCAGACCCATTCAAAGATGCTCGTCATTTCTCCAATGTGTTGTTCAATATCATGCGTGGAGGGATTTTCGATAACAACTATCAAATCGAAAAGCCAGATTTCACCAGCTATTTGGAAAAGGCTAATCGTAGCTCTTACGAGCAGGCCAAAAGCCAATTAGATGAACTGCCAGACCTTTTCTCCTTTGCAACGCTCCAAAGATTAGCTAGCCAGAGTCAAGATGAGGACTTTAAGCGGCTGTCTTTGGAGTATATGCCTTTGAAATTTAGCCGTCGACACGGTGATCCTAGTCGCCCTTGGAATAAATTCTCCATCAATACGCGGAATGAACTGGATGGGTCCAAGATTTTGGACTATGAGGGAAATTGGCGAGATATATTCCAGAACTGGGAAGCGCTTGCGCTGGCATACCCGATGTTCATTGAAAGTATGTTCCAGAAATTTCTGAATGCAACTACTTTTGATGGCTACAACCCATATCGGGTGACGAAGGGCGGTTTCGATTGGGAAATTATCGAGCCAGATGATCCTTGGTCATACATCGGCTATTGGGGCGATCATCAGATCATTTACCTATTGAAATTTTTAGAGTTTTCGGAGAAAGTGTTCCCTGGAAAACTCGCTACCTATTTCTATAAGGACATGTTTGTCTATGCCAATGTACCTTATCGTATCAAACCCTTTGCAGAGATTCTAAAGAATCCAAAGGACACCATCGACTTCGATCATGCCCTGGACCTACGCATTCGTGATCGCAGAGATGCTATTGGAGCGGATGGCGCCCTATTGTGCACTGCTGCTGGTGAGATTTACCGAGTGAACTTCATTGAAAAGATCTTGGCTACCTTGCTAGCGAAATTGTCCAATTTTATTCCTGAAGGTGGAATCTGGATGAATACACAGCGTCCAGAATGGAATGATGCCAATAATGCTTTGGTGGGGAATGGGGTTTCAATGGTAACGCTATATTACTTACACCGCTTCCTTCAGTTCTTCAAAGGTTTGTTAAAAGAGGCAAAACAAGAGGAGTTCCTGGTGGCAGAAGAGCTAATGGAATGCTTTGGGAAGATACAAGCTACCTTTGAACAACATAAGTCAATCCTGTCAGACCGCATTAAGGATACAGATCGAATGGAGGTGTTGCGAGGAGTAGGGGAGGCGGGTTCAGCCTACAGAGAAAAGGTTTATGACAAAGGATTCTCCGGAGTGAAGACTCCGGTGAACTTGAGTGAATTACAATATTTCATCGATATCAGTCTCGATTACCTCACACACGCCATCGACGCCAACAAACGTTCCGACAACCTCTTTCACGCCTATAACTTGATGACGGTAGAAAGTGATACGGAAGTTTCGGTTTCCTACCTGAGCGAAATGTTGGAAGGCCAAGTTGCGGTCTTGAGCGCGGGGCATTTGTCTGGCGAGGAGTCTCTAGCCGTTCTGGATGCTATGCGCGGAAGCCGATTGTATCGGCCAGACCAGCACAGTTACTTGCTATATCCTAACAAGGATTTGCCGCGTTTTACAAAAAAGAATACGATTCCCGCAGCGGCCATCGCTGATTGTGCGCTGTTGACCAAGTTGGTACAAGATGGGCAGGCCCAAATCCTCGAACAAGACATTAAAGGTGAATATCACTTTAATGGAAATTTCAGGAATGCGAATGACCTAAAGACGGCTTTGGACGGGCTAGCTGATGGCCCCTATGCTGACCTCCTACAACAGGATATGCATCAGGTGCTGGACATCTTTGAAGACATGTTCGACCATAAGTCATTTACTGGTAGATCAGGAACATTCTTTGGTTACGAAGGCCTAGGTTCCATCTACTGGCATATGGTTTCCAAGCTACTGCTAGCGGTACAGGAAAGCTACTTCCGAGCTATCGATGAAGGTGCAGACCAAGCTACCGTAGATGCGTTAGCTGTACATTTCCATGAAATCAACAAAGGCATTGGCGTACATAAATCTCCTGCTGTTTATGGTGCCTTCCCGACCGATCCTTATTCGCATACTCCCGCAGGCAAAGGTGCCCAACAACCTGGTATGACCGGACAAGTTAAGGAGGATATCCTGAGTCGATTTGGGGAATTAGGCGTTTTTGTTCGAGAGGGCAAATTGTCTTTTGATCCTTCCTTATTGCAGAAAGCAGAGTTTTTGGGCAAACCACAAACCTTCTCCTATCTGGATGTGCAAGGAACGCCTCAAGCATTAGAACTTCCTGCCGGAGCATTGGGGTTCACCTACTGTCAGGTACCTATTGTTTACCAGCTTGGGGAAGTAGAGCATTTAGCAATCACCTATGCGGACGGCCGGGTCTTAGAATCCGAAGAGCTTGCCCTTGACCAAACATTGAGTCAGCAGCTTTTTGAAAGGACCGCTCAGATAGAAAAAATTGTTGTTCAACTGAAAAAGGAAAGATTGAGATAGCCCGCTATCATTGACCCGAGAGGACCACTGTTTTTCGATGACCACTTATCCACTGGGTAAGGGATTAAAAACTAATAACTAGAAGCCACCTCAAAAAGACTTTTGATAGTGAAAAAGAACCTTTTGCAATGCAAAGGCTCTTTTTGAGGTGACTTCTATACAAAACGATAAAACCTTGAATCCTACAAAGCTCTTAGTAATAGTATTTGGGTTGACCTTATGCTTTTCTTGCGGTCCTAAGCAAGCGGAGGAGGAAAACTCATCACCAATAACATCCTCAGTCTTGGCTAAAGATATCCTAGGAAACCCTGATTACTTGGCGATCTCCTATGGGGGCTATCGTCAAAATAGTAGAGATGTTCAGCCGACCGTTGAGCAGTTGAAGGAGGATATGAAAATCCTTTCGGCGATGGGCATCAGCGTGCTGAGAACCTACAATGTCGAGTTACCACACGCATCCAATGTTGTGACGGCTATTCACGAATTGAAAAAGGAGGACCCCTCTTTTGAGATGTACGTGATGTTGGGCGCTTGGATCGATTGCAAAGGCGCATTCACGCCTAATCCGGATCACAATGAGGAGGATGTGGAAGCCAATGCAGCTGAAATACAGCGAGCGGTTGAACTAGCCAATAAGTACCCTGATATCATTAAGGTGATTGCTGTGGGAAATGAGGCGATGGTCAAATGGGCGGCTAGCTATTTTGTCCAGCCGGGCGTGATCTTGAGATGGGTAAATTATTTACAGGAGCTTAAAAAGGCCGGAGATCTACCTGAAGATTTATGGATTACCAGTTCTGACAACTTTGCCTCTTGGGGTGGGGGAGGAGACGAGTACCACGTACAAGATCTGACCGATTTGATCAAAGCGGTTGACTATGTCTCCCTGCACACTTACCCAATGCACGATACCCATTACAATCCTGATTTCTGGGGCAATGCACCTCAGGAAGCGGAAAAATCAGATAGCGCCAGAATCGCCGACGCAATGAATAGAGCACTTGCCTATGCACAGACCCAATACCAAAACGTAGCCAGTTACATCGAGGGGCTAGGGATTGATAAGCCAATTCACATCGGAGAAACAGGTTGGGCCAGCTTTTCTAATGGACATTATGGAAATGAAGGTTCTAAAGCTACAGATGAATATAAAGAAGGCCTTTACTATGAGTTGATGCGGGAATGGACCAATGAAGCGGGGATCTCTTGTTTTTACTTCGAGGCCTTTGACGAAAATTGGAAAGACGCTGGAAACCCAGGCGGATCGGAGAACTACTTTGGTTTATTCACGATCGATGGCAAAGCTAAATATGCGCTTTGGAAACTCGTAGATGAAGGCGTTTTCAAAGGACTTGGCAGAGGTGATCAGCCGATTACAAAGACCTATGATGGCGAGCTATCGGAATTGCTAAAGGACGTGGCATCTCCACCGCTTAAGGAACAGCTTAGCGCTCAGCAATAATTGAGTGGTCCGCTATCTAAACACGCTGGAACGCTGCACCATTGAACTGCCAGGTCATGTCTTGGAATAAGTCTCGATGTGGTGGCAACAGCCAACTAAAACACCTAATCATGAAATACCCTTATCCTTTATTGTTAGTGCTTATGCTATCTGCTTGCAATACAGTCGAAGAGTTAGAAATCGAAGTATATGAAACTTCTGCGGCGGGAAATCAGCTTACAACCTTGACGGAGTTTCCGGAAGCCGAAGAAGCTACAGAAATTAAGCTAATGCCGGAGGAGTCATTCCAGACTATTACGGGATTTGGAGGATCTTTTACAGAAGCTTCTGCTTATTTGCTGAATAAGTTGGGCACAGAAAATCGGGCGAAGATCATCGAAGCCTATTTCGGAGACAGTGGGGCTCGCTATTCTTTGACCCGTACGCATATGAACTCCTGCGATTTCTCCGTCAGTAACTATTCCTATGCTCCGGTGGAAGGAGATGTAGAACTCGCAAATTTTTCGATAGAAGAAGACCGTGATGATATTATTCCAATGATTAAAGAAGCTATGGCCGCTTCAAAGGATGGCTTTAAGCTCCTTTCCTCTCCTTGGACTGCTCCGCCATGGATGAAAGACAACAAAGACTGGCGTGGTGGTAAGCTCCTACCGGAATATTACGATACCTGGGCCCTTTTCTTTTCCAAATACATAGATGCGTACAAAGCGGAAGGCATTGACATTTGGGGATTTACGGTAGAAAATGAGCCCTTAGGGAATGATAGCAACTGGGAAAGTATGCATTTTACACCAGAGGAGATGACGAATTTTGTGCAACAGCACCTCGGGCCGAAATTGGAGGCGGATGGACATGAGGTCAATATTCTAGGTTACGACCAGAACAGAGAACATCTCAAGGAGTGGGTAGACGAAATGTACAAGGACGAGGGCACCTCCAAATACTACGATGGTACAGCTATACACTGGTATGCCAGTACTTTTGAAGTGTTTCCAGAAGAACTACAATACGCTCACCAGAAGGCTCCAAATAAATACCTAATCCAATCAGAAGCTTGTGTAGATGCGCAAGTCCCCGTTTGGCAAGACGATCAATGGTACTGGTCGAAAGAAGCCACGGACTGGGGATGGGACTGGGCTCCAGCAGACCAAAAGCATATGCATCCCAAGTATGTCCCCGTATATCGTTATGCTCGGGATATTATCGGTTGCCTGAACAATTGGGTAGATGGCTGGATCGATTGGAATATGGTCTTAGATCGTCAAGGAGGACCAAACTGGTTTAAGAATTGGTGTGTAGCTCCCGTCATTGTTGATCCTGATGCAGATGAAGTATACTTCACACCACTTTACTATACCCTTTCTCACTTTAGCCGATACATCAGACCAGGTGCCAAGCGGATTGCTTATGCGCAAACGGATGAAGATCTACTTGTGACGGCTGCTCAAAACCCCGACGGCTCTTTGGCCGTGGTGCTACTCAACCAAGGCACGACTGCAAAACAAATCTCTCTTTCCCTCGGGGAAAAGGTTAAAAATATATCCATTAGCGCTCAAGCCATACAAACGATTATCGTTCCCAATCAATAGTACCTTCAACAAAACGCAATATCATGAGTAGATACAAAACCGCAGCCAAGGATCGAGTACCTGTGGTACAGAAGTTCGCTTTCGGTGCCGGCCACCTGGTCAATAACCTGCTACCAGGTGCCCTCGGTATTTTCATGTTCTTCTTACTTACAGCCTTCGGCATGGATCCCTTCCTGGCGGGACTTCTTGGTGGCCTACCAAGAATATTTGATGCCTTGACGGATCCGATTATGGGTTTCATTTCAGACAATACGAAGTCCAAATATGGACGTAGACGACCTTATATATTTGTAGGAGCCATTCTGAGTGGATTGTTATTCGTCCTCCTTTGGCAATTGGACGAGAACAATACACAATCCTATAACTTCTGGTATTTTCTGTTGTTCTCGCTCGTTTATCTGATCGGGAATACCATTTTTTCAACTCCTTTGATTGGATTGGGGTATGAAATGACGTCGGATTACAACGAACGAACACGTTTGATGGCCTTTTCGCAGACGATGGGTCAAATCGCATGGATGATCGTGCCCTGGTTTTGGGTGTTGATCGCCGATCCTGATCTATTTGATAATCAAGCGGAGGGCGTTCGGAAGCTCTCGGTTGTAGTTGGTGCAGTTTGTATTGTCCTGGGGGTATTGCCGGCTATTTTCTGTAAAGGAATTGATGCCTCGCAGATGGAAAATAGGAAAGAGATTTCCTTTGCCACCTTATTTTCCAATCTAACGGACCTCTTTAGAGGGATTGTTCAGGTCGCTAGAAATAAGCCTTTTGTGAAATTATGCGGGGCCACTTTCCTGGTCTTCAATGGTTTTCAAATGGTGGCTTCTTTTAGCTACTTCATTATCGTATTCTACATGTTTGATGGGGATTATGGAGCAGCGGGCAATTGGCCAGCGTGGTTCTCTACGGTCAGTGCGTTTGCCACTGCCTTTTTGGTTATTCCAATCATTTCCTGGATGTCTGACAAAATGGGGAAGAGAAAAGCCTTTATTCTGTCCACCGCCATCTCCATCGTTGGTTATGTATTGAAATGGTGGGGCTTTGATCCGGGCAACCCTTGGTTACTCTTCATGCCACTTCCGTTTATCGCTTTTGGAGTGGGCGGTCTATTTACCCTGATGATGAGTATGACGGCTGATGTTTGTGATTTAGATGAATTGGAGAATGGGATGCCACGTAGAGAGGGTACTTTCGGTGCTATTTATTGGTGGATGGTGAAACTAGGACAAGCCCTGGCCTTGGTCTTGGGTGGATTGGTGCTGAAAGTGGTAGGGTTTGACCAAAATGCCACCTTGCAAACGGTGGAAACACTTACACGACTTCGTCTGGCAGACATCATTGTACCAGCCTTTACCGCTGGTTTAGCCATCTGGGTGATGTGGGGGTATGACCTGACGGAAGATCGAGCACGCGAGATTCAAGAAACATTGATAGATAGAAGAGGTGAGCTATAGCATCTGTTCTTTTCTGAACACAAGAATTATCATACAACTAAATCCTGTAGTCTTAGAAACAACAAAACTGATATGTCATTTAGGTACTCGAAAACATGGGATATTAAGGGGATCGACCTTAACAGTAAATCGCCGACCGAAATTGAGGCTCTATTTAAAGGGGTCTTGGAGGATGGAATGCACGGCTTATGCTTTAGCGCTTATGTAGAAGGTCAGAAGCCAGGCTCTATTTTAACCGCTGAGCAGATCCGCCGCCGGATGGCGATTATAGCGCCACATACCAGCTGGGTGCGTTCATTTTCCTGTATTGAAGGGAATGAACTGATTCCGGAAATTGCGAAAGAATTCGGTATTAAAACCCTCGTGGGCGCTTGGATTGGAGATGATTTAGCCAAGAATGAGGAAGAGATCGCCGCACTGATAGCGTTAGCGGATAAAGGCATGGTCGATATCGTCGCCGTGGGTAATGAAGTCATGTATCGTCAAGATACTACGGAAGACCAACTTTTGGCATATATCCATCAGGTTAAGGAAGCCTTACCCAATCTTCCGGTGGGATATGTAGATGCTTACTACGAATTCAGTCACCGCCCAAAAATTACCCAAGCTTGTGATGTCATTTTAGCGAACTGCTATCCGTATTGGGAAGAATGTCACATCGATTATAGCTTGTTGCATGCGAAGCAAATGTATTATCAGGCTTTGGCAGCGGGCCAAGGAAAGAAAGTGATCATCACGGAAACGGGCTGGCCTAGTCAAGGAACTGGCATAGGTGATGCTGAACCCTCCCGGATCAATGCCATCCGTTATTTCTTGAATATGCAGCAATGGGCCTCGCAGGACAATATTGAGATGTTCTACTTTTCCTCCTTTGATGAGGCTTGGAAAGTGGGAGCAGAGGGAGATGTTGGCGCCTACTGGGGACTTTGGGACAAAGATGAACAACTTAAATTCTAATACTGTTCTACTACTTTACACTAAGAGGACAAAGGATATTGATGAACAGATCTAAACTTATTGGACGCAAAATGAGTATAGTAAGTTGAAATCAGTTCTCTCAACGAAAGATACATTGTACATGACTCACAGTAATAAACTGCCCTTCCCTTTTGCTCCGGCAATATGCTATTCAGGCTTTCGGGAAGGGCAGCATCCTGGAGGAGCGAATCCGACTTATGAGCAGATCAAGGAGGATCTATTGATTCTGCAAGGTCACTGGAAATATTTGCGCCTTTATGATTGCGATCAGCACGCGCTCACGACCTTGGAAGTTATTCATCAGGAGAAATTAGACTTCCAGATCATGCTCGGGGCTTATATCGAAGCAGAGATGAATAATTTCGGTTGCCCCTGGGGTGGTGGTGTTTACTCGGAAGAGCAACTGGAGAAGAACAGAACGAGTAATTTGCGGAAGATCAATAAGCTCATTGATTTGGCCAATAAGTACCCGAAGATCATCAATTCACTTTCCGCTGGGAATGAGGCTTGTGTGGATTGGACAGACCACTACGTACCCGTTAGTAGAGTGGTGGAATACGTCAAACTGATCAAAAAAGGCGCGTCACAGCCCGTTACCTTCTGTGAGAATTATGTGCCTTGGCTGCATAAACTGAAGCCATTGGCAGAAGTGGTGGATTTCATCTCTATCCATACCTATCCAGTCTGGGAATACAAACATATTCACGAGGCCATTGGCTATACCAAGGATAACTATACTGCAGTAGCTAGCTTATACCCGGATACACCTGTTGTCATCACGGAGGCCGGCTGGACCACTCAATCTAATGGTCAGGGGATTAATCCTCAAAATGTCAATGAGGAATTACAAAAGACCTACTTCCAAGATTTGATGGAATGGACCGAAGAGGCCAAAATCACCACTTTTGTCTTTGAAGCTTTTGATGAACCTTGGAAAGGCTCTGCGGATCCACTGGAGCCAGAGAAACACTGGGGCTTGTTCAAGGTAGATCGTACGCCAAAAATGGTGGTGGAGCACTTAAGTGGCCAACCCACAGCATAGTTGTAGTGGTGCGTAGTTTTAGCTTATACACCGTGACTGCTGATTTTGAATGTCAGGTTGAGATCATCCAGGAACTGCATCCCCAGTGGTAAATTGCTCATCGAAAATCCATCTTCTATGCAAGCGGTGGGGGATCATTGGAGAATGTATCCCCTTTGGACATGGCCTTTCCTATTGAGACAGCATTCATGAAAAAGGTTAAATTAGGATGGTTCATTGATGATGAATGTACGATTCATCTAGTCCTATCGGGGGTATAAACTTGATGACATCTTTAACACCAAACATAAACTGCAGACTCAATACTTTGAAACATGAATTTCTATGACTTCTGGCAGCATCTTCCAAGCATGCCCTACCTTGCTCGTTGGTCTGATAGCTATGGCTATGCTCCTTCCTCGAGCTTTGGGTCTACTCCAAATCTGCTCCCCACATTTCCAAAGAACCTATATTCCAAAGTATTGAGTAACTGCTTCGAAATTTGAATGATGATTTGATATGGAACTACCTAAAAGCTGTTGACTTTCAATAATTCGATATCCTAGACGCGGATGCCCTCATGGTGCCGTTGTCGATACTTACGTCCTGAATCTTGGCAAAAAGGCACTTCCAACGCCAACTTCCAGCCCATTTGCTATACAGCTACCGTTGCAAGGTCACCTTCTCAATCATGAGCTCTTGACCTACCTGTAATCGAATCAGATACAATCCCGATGGTAGCTGATCGCCCGTGGAACTTATACCGTTCCATTGCTCCGTATATTCACCTGATGCTAACAGGCCAAATTCCCGATCAAACACACGCTGACCCTGTAAATTGAATATCTCAATGCTAGTCTTAGCTGGATGAGTCAAGCTGAACTCAATATTTGTGAGCTTCGAAAACGGATTGGGGTAGCTGCGCAACGCTTTAAGTTGGTGATTATCTACCTGTACGTTTGGATTCGTTGGACGTGAGCTAGCCGCTGCATTTCTGCTGTCAGATGACTGAGTCAAAGTGGACGGTGAAGCATCGCCGGGAAAAACAGGCGTGTCAGTGGCACTATTGGCATGGCCGGAAGCATCGGTACCTGTCGCTAATAAGGAGAACGATGGACCAATAATTTTGCTTAGCTCATCTCCATCAAAATGATAGAGGTAGACCTGAGTCTCTTCCCTGTTCAACTTGACGATCTGTCCATCCATTACGGATACGCCTCCTTGCCCAATGATTTCATTCCAGAAGGCTTCTGGATTGGGCGCTTCGACTTTTACTGTGTTATTTTCGAAAGAAATCGTGACCTTCTTTTTGTTTTTAGTCTTGTAGGAAATACTCATAGAACCCACGTCTGGAATCTCCATGACCGAGACGAGAACTGGATCGATATCACAGATGTCATCAACCGCCACGTCCACTTCAAAGGAAGCCGAATTGGCATTACCTGAAACATAGATTAGTTCAGCAAAAACAGCTGGAGCCGTTACATCAAATACTTCCACAGTTGCGGTACATTGGCTTTGATTGCCATTGACATCTTTGACAGTCAACACCACTGTATTAGTACCCAGGTTTTGACAACTAAAATCAGTAATATCCAGGCTTCTTTCCCCGATACCACAGGCGTCGCTGGAACCATTGTCGATCTGGTCTGGTGTGATAGAGGCATTGCCGTTAGCATCCAGATTAATGGAAGTGGACTTACATTCGGCTATTGGAGCAATAAGATCAACTACAGTAACAGTAGCTGTGCAAGAGCCTTGATTGCCAGCAATATCCCAGGCGTCAACCGTTTTGGTGAAGGAGCCGACATCAGAGCAACCGACAGTCATTTCGATGCCCAAAATGGAGGCAATTGCACAGTTATCCGTTGCATTAGGTTGGATCTGATAAAAGCCGGAACCAGTCTCATCCAGTTCTACCGTGACATCATCACAGGTCACCACAGGAGGGCTTACATCCTCTACTGTCACAGAAGACTTGCAAGTACTGATATTACCATTAACATCGGTTACGGTCAGTGTAACGATCTGATCCCCCAAATTCGAGCAACCAAAGCTGCTTTGGCTGAGGCTGCGACTGGCAATTCCACAATTGTCAGTAGATCCATCATCGATCTGATCGACGGCAATGGAGGCAGAGCCGTTGGCATCTAATTGGACAGCAATGGACGAAGCTGGGGGCCCTACATAGGTTCTGAATGAGAAGTCAAGATTGGAATTAAAAGAAGCTCTCCCTCCTGCGTAACCTCCGAGGCGACCAGACCAGATGATGGGGCTTACACTATTTGGGAGTACTTCGACGACTAAGGTATACTTGTTTCCAAGAACTACAGGAATATTGGCATCGCCAAATAGGGTAATCCACTGAGCAGGAAAGGCGTCTATAAACATGGAACTGCTTGTTGAATAGAGCATTGCTCCTGATAAACCTTCTCCCTCATATAATTTGATGGAAAGGAAGGCTGTACCAGGATTAACCGTAGGAACTTCAGGAGGATCAGAATCTACCTCTGCAACCAAAAGCAAGACTTCCGCCTTAGATAATATACCAGAACTTTCTGCCGTAAAAGATTGCCATTGACTTGGCCTCGATTCATTAAAGCCCAGCCCTACAGCGGTAGCGCTAAATGCTGCATCTAAAACAGGTGAGGAGTTAGCCATCATTTTACCTCAAGGAAAATATGATTATCAATATGAG
>JAHQWA010000046.1 GCA_019634045.1 Saprospiraceae bacterium | reverse complement strand
TGATCAAGCATTAACTCACTAGTTTCCAGCAATAGCACTTCCTGCTCATCCTCCTTCGCCAGTCGGATTAGGATGGGGTGAAAGTAGGCATCGAGGCCGTGATTGCGATAAGCAATTTTGACGTATTCTTCGATTAGAAATTCCCATATCCGTTCTCGTAATGCCGGTGGAATGCTAGCTTGTATCAGTTGAAGCAGGAGCTTTAAGACCTTCTCTAGGGGAGGATTTAGCAGGGCTTCATCAGATTGGACCTTTCCCAAGATTGGGGGCACTTTTAATAAGATACTTTGAGCCAAGATAAATACCTCCGCATACTGCTGCTGAACCAAGTGCAAATGCATTTGCTCAAGCATTTCTTCCAAAATTTTAGCAATGCTGGCAGCTCCTCGCTTGTTAAAAGTCCGGTCAGGGCGTCGAGCCATCTGGATTACAGAATTGACCAACTGTAGATAAGCCTTTTGACTATCAACACTCGGTACTTTATAGGCAAACCTCGCTTTTAGGCTTAAGGCGAAGGCCCGATTCTGTCTAGTGAAATCCTTGATGATATGGATCAATTCTTCTCTTTCCAATTGATCCAGAATCTGCTGTATACTTAGTTTTCTACTGGATTGACTTTGCTGCTGTTTGTTTTTTCGCTTTTGCTTTTTCTCATCACTTTTTCTGCGCCGCAGGGCCAAGAGGGAAGCCACGATGTGTGGGCAATTCTTCTCAGCTTGAAATTGAGCACAGTCGCAAGTGTAGGCCTTCACCTTGGAAGGAGTGATCTGAATTTCTACTTCATACCTGGCATCATCATCTTCAATGACCTTAAAGGACCACAAGTGTTGTTCAATTTCCTCCATAGCCAAAACTCCATCCCGGATGTAGAGTTCCTCACCTTGAATAAGCAAGGATTCATCAACGTGGCGTTCGATATGCTGAAGGAAGAAATTCATAATTTATCAGAGCTACCTAATTCACCTGCTGTTTTGTGACAGTGTTCAATGGCTATTCTGCAATTGGCAAAAGGAAAAGAACACAAAACATCAAATTTAGTTCTTGTCCGGCAGACTTTAGGCATTCTCTCAGAGTTTTTATACCGCTGTTTAGTTTGAGGCAGGTCGGCTTGTGTATATTTAATAGGACGGCCCACTCCTTTATATCGTTTTACTTTCGGTAAAGGGTATCGCAAAATGAATAAATTAGCTTATGTATTAAAAAAAATGCAAAAATTTGGGACTCTGTGTAGAAAAATGCGAATTTCGCGGCCAGATTTTTCTGTAAGGACAAAAAGAGGATAGTGAAAAAAAATACTGCCATACTACTAATTCATTGCCCAGATCAAATGGGGATCGTTGCTTCCGTTACGGACTTTCTACATAGCAACAACGGCAATATCATTAGTTTAGAACAGCATGTTGATCGTTCGGAAAGCCGGTTTTTCATGCGTGTAGAATGGGTGTTGGAAGGTTTTACCATCCCCGAGGCCAAGATCGATGACTTTTTCGGGACGCTGATCGGTCAGAAGTACCAAATGGAGTGGAAATTGTACTTCACCGACCGTAAACCCAAGATGGCGATCTTTGTGTCAAAGGCCTCCCACTGTCTATATGATATCTTGCAACGGTATATGTCAGGTGAATTTGCGGTAGAGATACCTGCGATCGTGGGTAACCACAATAACTTACAGTATCTGGCCGATCGTTTCGATATCCCCTTTCATTTGTTTCCCATCACGAAGGAGAATAAGCCGGAGCAAGAGGCGCAGGAGATTGCCTTGATGAAGGAGTTGGGCGTTGACTTTATCGTGTTAGCGAGGTATATGCAAATCCTTTCGGACAATTTCGTCGGTACTTTCCCCAACCGAATCATCAACATCCATCATTCCTTTCTACCTGCCTTTAAAGGGGCTCGCCCCTATCACTCCGCCTTTGAACGAGGCGTGAAAATCATCGGAGCAACCAGTCATTATGTGACCGCAGACCTGGACGAGGGACCGATTATTTTTCAGGATGTCGCGAAGGTGTCGCATCGCGATACGGTGCAGGATCTAAAACGCAAGGGTAAAGACCTTGAGAAACTAGTACTGTCCCAAGCCATCTGGCGAGAGATTCAACATAAAACTCTACCCTTCAAAAATAAAACGATTCTCTTTGAGTAAAAGAGAATCGGCTATTGGATAATTGGCTCCCCAATAAACACCTTGATTTCCGGTGAGATTCGGATGCGGATCTTTACGATTAGCGGCTCTCGCAAGGGGCTAGTCGTTTTTTCATGAAGCTGATAAGCCGTCCGAATAGTGGTGAATACGGTATTTATAGCTGAAGTCTTCTTATTCTCTTCGATAATGGCTTGAATCTTAGGCATCGGAAATTGACCGTGGGGTGCGGTTAGCTCTACCTCTACGGAGGGGCTAATGGCAGCCCCCAAGGAAAAGCTGGTCGTTTCAAACCCATAAGATTCAAGGCGAGGGAAGATCTGAAGCCATTCTTCGATCAATTTGAAGCTACGCTCCTTAGCGCCATCGCCAAGTGCGTTCGTCTGATCTTTAATGACTTCAGATGCGTCCTGTAAGACTTTTTTAATCTTATCAATCATTATTTGAACTTGATATCTCCGTCGATCTTTACTTTCTGGTTGATCACATCCAACATAGGATGTTCCACTGTCACCGTCTTCCCATCAATCTCTGATGCTGGAATGCTACTCTTTTTCACCTTGCCAGGCATGTTATAGATGGTTTTGTAGCTTGCTCCGGCTAACATCATGGACATCATTTCCTTCATATCATCTTGAATCAAGCCGTCGAGCGGTTGGCTGGTGCCAGTTCTAGAAAATAGCTTCTTCTTCTTCATGCTAAACATGTTGCTAAAATCAGAAAACTGTCCGCCACCCATGAGTCCACCGCCTAGGCCTTCTCCGTCTTTACTTACTTTCTTCATCACTGCAGCGATCCTTTCCATGTCTTCGAAGGAGTCAAAATTGACCGTCATCCCCATCTGGAGGATTTCCTCTTTCTCACTCCCTTTCATAGAAATCACTACTTTTTCGAGAAGCTTGCGATCGGCAGCAGGAAGTTCAGCCGCCTCTGGCGCACTAGCAAAGGTAAAAGAGGAATCCATATCCATAAGATTCATCTTCATATCTCCACCTTCCGATTTCATGGCCTCTTCCAGGGCTTGTTTCATGAAGCCGTCACTCATCAAACCACTCATATCGGTCGTTACAATGTATTTTCCTGAGCCATTCTTCTTCAGATGAATTTCCTCAATGATGTCAAAGCAACTAGTGAGGAATAGGAGAGATGACCCCAGTAGTAAGGTCCAGAATCGCTTCATAATTGTTGGTTTTGATTAGGATAATTTGGAAACTGCGGATTTAATGCGCGCAATGGCTTCAATGAGCTGCTCTTCCGAGGCAGCATAAGATAATCTGAAACAATTGTCAGCACCAAAGGCACTTCCCGTGACTATGGCAACGTGTACTGTACGTAAAATGTAATCACAGAAATCATTGGCGTTATTAATCGTCGTTTCGCCATCTGATTTTCCGAAATAAGAACTGATATCCGGAAACAAGTAGAATGCTCCTTCTGGGCGATTTACTTTAAAGCCAGGAATCTGACTGAGGCCATCAATAACGAGATCTCTTCGTGTTAGGAAAGTTTCACGCATTTTGGTACTCGGTCCCATATCCGCAAGCAAAGCGTAAGCCGCCGCCTTTTGAGCGAAAGCGTTAGCGCCAGAAGTAAACTGACCTTGAATCTTGCTACACGCCGCTGCAATGGTTTTTGGAGCACCAATATATCCCAAACGCCAACCCGTCATGGAAAAACCTTTTGAGAAACCATTTACGGTGACTGTACGATCTTTCACTGCATCGAATGATCCGATACTGATATGTTTTCCGGTAAAGTTTATGTATTCGTAGATTTCATCCGCGATAATAAAGATGTCATCATGAGCAGCCACTACATCAGCAATGTCTTCTAGCTCTTCCTTGGAGTAAACGGAACCCGTTGGGTTGCAAGGAGAGGAAAATAATACAGCCTTGGTACGTTCGGTAATGGCTGCTTGCAGTTGCTCTTTTGTGACCTTATAATCTTGCTCTATCCCCGCTTTTACCAAGACGGGCACTCCCTCTGCCAGTTTCACAATTTCGGAATAGGTCACCCAATACGGTGCCAAAATTACCACCTCATCCCCTGGATCGAGGATAGATAGGCAAACATTGGCTATGGATTGCTTGGCTCCATTAGAAACTACGATCTGACTGACATCATAATTCAGCCCATTGTCACGTTTAAATTTAGTATGAATGGCCTGCCGAAGCTCCAAAAGACCGGGAACAGGAGTATACTTCGTAAACCCTTCATCAAGCGCCTTCTTAGCGGCGTCTTTAATGTGTTGGGGGGTGTCGAAGTCCGGTTCCCCTAGACTTAAACTAATGACATCATGGCCTTCGGCCTTTAGGCCACGAGCCAATTGAGCCATTTTAATTGTCGCTGATTCGGCCATATTCTGGACCCTCTGAGAAATTGTTGCTTTACTTACAACGGACATTTTGCTTGCTTTTCAGAATTGGAAAAAATATTGAATGTTTGGTGCTTCGATTAGGTCTGCCTGCAAAAGTAGGCTTTTTGTCGTTATCGTGCTTGATTTTTCGAGCTGTAGGACTAACATTTTGAAACTGTTATGATTTGTACTAGAAGTTTTTCATCTTTGCGCATCCAGTGTTAATCCCTGATATATGAGTAAAACCAGGCAAAAGAAGCTAAAAGTTCCCAAAAAAAGACGACCTGATTTTAAAGGGAAATTGTCTCTGGTAATCCCCTGTTTTAATGAAAAGGAAAGGGTTCCCAAGTTGGTCAAAACGCTATCTGCTTTTGAAGCCGAGTGGGGTGGCCAATTGGACATTATACTAGTAGATGATGGTAGTTCTGACGGGACTGCTGACAGGGCCCAGAAGCTCTTGGAAAAGACCAAAGCCAAGAACTTTCAGATCATTACCCTCCCTAAGAATGTAGGCAAAGGAGGTGCGCTAAAGGCAGGAGTAGCGGCAGCAAGTGGAGATTTTATTCTCACCTTGGATGCGGACATGGCTACTCAGCCACAGGAATTACTAAATTGGCTGGATTCCCTTCCCAGTAAGGAATTTTCTACCGAAGAAATATTGATCGGTTCCAGAGAGCACAAGGACTCCCAAGTGCAAGGAACCTTCGTACGCCGATTAGCCGGTTTGGTCTTTAATTTTATTATCCAGATCCTAACCAATCTCAACCTGAGAGATACCCAGTGCGGATTCAAACTCTATCCCCAGGCTATTGGGAAAGAGTTATTCTCGAATCTTAAAGTGAAGGGTTGGGCACATGATGTAGAATTATTAAGCAGAGCCAAGCATGCCGGCTATGCTATTACTTCTATGCCCGTTCAATGGAACCATCAAGAAGGGTCTAAAATATCGTTGGTTAGAGATAGTTTTGCCATGTTTGGGCAGGCCTTACGAATTGGATTTACCCTCTTTATCGAGCGATTTATAACAGAACCTATCCGTTCTATTCGCGCTAAAGAGGCGGGGCAAGAACCAGGATACTATCGACTTTTATTTTTGGTGTTTTCACTTCTACTGTTGGTGGTCATGCCCATGCTGAGCTTTGATTATGGGATTACGGGAGATGAAGAGGTGCAAAAGATCTACGGAGAGAAACTTCTAAGCTATTACGAAACCGATGGGGAAGAGGATTCTGCCCTCAGTTATAAGAATCTATATTATTACGGTGGCTTATTTGATTATACGGCGGCCTGGGCCAACAAGCACATTGGGGGCGTAGACGAGTATGAAATGCGCCACTTGCTCAATTCCTTAGTGGGTTTTTTGCTGATGCTCTTTACGGGCTTATTAGCAAAGGAGATGAGCGGCAGCTGGAGAGTGGGATTTTGGGCTTTGCTCTTTATGGCGATCTCTCCCCGAATCTTTGGGCACTCTATGAATAACCCCAAGGATATCCCCTTTGCCGCGACTTATGTCTTTTCCTTGCTGTACATGATGCGATTTGTTAAAGAGCTGCCACGACCCGGTGCTCGTACGGTACTGCTGTTGATCATAGGAATAGCGGCTAGTATCAATGTCCGCGTCGGTGGCATTTTGCTAATTGCTTATCTAGGCTTTTTCGTTGGCTTGCGTTTCTTGTTACGATCAGAGCTACGCAATAGACTATTACACTTCCCAACCGTCGGTAGAGTAGCGGCTGTGCTGGCCATTATTGTAGTTGGAGGATATTTCGGGGGAATGCTCTATTGGCCCTATGGTTGGCAAGCTCCTTTCAGCAATCCATTCAAGGCCTTGGGGGAAATGTCTAATTTTTCCACTAGCATAAGAATGTTATTCGAAGGCGAGCACCTTTGGTCCGATGAACTTCCTTGGTACTATATACCTAAATGGATAAGTATTGCCAGTCCCATTTTCGTGTTATTAGGTGCATTAGCATTTCCATTCTTACTCATAAAGAACAGTAAAAAGACAGATGTTTGGCTTTGGTTGTTTCTATTGTATACGATGATCTTTCCTGTGGTGTATGCCATTGCCAAGCAATCCTCTTTGTACGATGGTATGCGACACTTCCTTTTTGTCTATCCCGTTTTGGTTGTCGTTGCTGCCAAAGGATGGGATTGGTTGTCGACACTTCTGCCAGCGAGAGCCTACCAGCTTGGGACACAAGGCGTCTTAGCCGTTATGATTGCTATTCCCTTGCTTTGGATGGTGCGCAATCATCCTTATCAAGCTTCCTATTTCAATCCAGTTTCTGGTGGAATTCAAAGTGCTTTCGCACACTATGAAACGGACTACTGGATGAATTCGATGAAGGAACTGTCACAGTGGTTTGTGGAAAATAATGAAGACGTTAAGAGTGGGAAGGAGGTTACGATTGCCACGACTACTTCGCAGTCCGTTGGACATTACATGAAAGCGCTAGCTCCTAATGTCAAAGTAGTTTATACAAGATATAACGACCGACATAAGAAACCGGCGGATTATTATTTCTTCTATTCCCGCTTTGTGAATGAAGGTTTGCAAAAGTCGGGCGCTTGGCCACCAGATGAACTCGTCCACGAAATCACAGCGGGCGGGGTACCCTTAGCCAGCATTAGTAAGCGGAATACTAGCTTTGATCTAGAAGGATTCCAGTTGGAACAATCGAACAATATTCAAGGAGCCCTAGAGGCTTACCAAAAGGAAGTAGAAGCTAATCCAAAAAATGAGGTAGCCTGGATGGGGGTTGCTAGCACCAATTATAGGCTGGGTAATTTTCCGGCTGCCAAGGCTGCTATTGATCAAATGCTAACACTGTCGCCCAGCCATTTGAATCATAATATTTGGAAAGGACTTTATCACAAAGCGGTAGGTGAAATTGAGGCTGCCAAAGCCGCTTTCGAGCGCTGCATTGAGCTGAACTATAAATCCAACATTGTGTACTATCATTTGGCTACTATTTATGCAGGAGAACAAAACATGGGTAAGGTACTCAGCCTGCTAGAGCAATTTGATATCCACAATGGTAATTTACCACAGGCCTATGATATGGCCATCGGTGCATCGAATGCGTTAGGAGAGAAATGGAAGGCTGTTTATTTTCAGTCCAAAAAAGCTTACTTCCAGAAGGATTACCAAAATTCATATCGATTGCTTAGCCAGGCATTACCCTATTTACGGGATTACGAGCCAGCTACGAAATTGAAAGCCTTATATGACCGATCTCAGGCTCAGCAACAAAAGAATAAACAATAATAGCACTTCATGGATATAAAAGAGCTTAAAAGTGGGGTAGATCCAGAAACACATTGGTACTACCAGTCCAAAAAATTGCCGCTCTTATCTTTTTTCGAAAAACTAGCAAAGCAGCAACAAAAACCGCTGACAGTCATTGATTTCGGCGCTGGTTCCGGTTTTTTTGCCTACGAATTGCATCGAGCCTTTCCTCAATACATCAAGGAAACATTATTGATAGATATCGAATACACCGACGAGGAATTGGCGGAAACTGCAGAGCAGCCGGTTCGCAAACTACGCTATATCCCCGAAGGAATTGATGATGCAGTGGTCATTATGATGGATGTACTAGAACATATCGAAAATGACTTGGCTGTCCTGGAAGATATCAAACAAAGGACAGGGGAAAACATTCATTACTTTATTACTGTTCCAGCTTTTATGAGTGTTTGGTCAAGCCATGATGTATACTTGGGCCATTTTCGTAGATATACGTTACCGACACTGACGAGTTTGCTGAATAACGCGCAGTCACGCATTGACAGCAAATACTATATCTACGGCTCTATTTTTCCATTGGTTTGGCTAATCCGTCGCATCAAAAGGAGTAATTCCGACAATATGGAAGAACCTACCTCTTCGGATATGAAACCGATTCCAGGGCCGGTGAATGCCATACTCAAAGCCTATAATGCTTTGGAAATGAATCTAAGGAAGTGGAATCAGTGGTTTGGTTTGACCTGCGTAGCCGAAGGCGTATTAAAGGATTGATAGATAAGCATGCAATATAAATTTCTTTTTCCGACCTATCGGAATCGTTACTGCTTTATTCGAGATGCCTTGCAGCAGTATGTGGAAGAACAAGGAAAGTTCGAACGAGGCTTGAATCTAGGGACAGGAGAAGGTGACTACGATGCTATGGTAGCAGCCCACTGCCAAACCTTGATTGGTTGCGATATCAATGCCGACGATTTGGCATTTGCGCAGGCGTTCAACAGCGAAGTAGAAAATCTTTCTTATCAGGAAGAAGATGCCCTTGCCCTAAGTTTTCCCGATAACTACTTTGATCTCATTATCTCTTCAGAGGTCATTGAGCATGTGGGGAAACCTGCACAGATGATTGCCGAAATTGGCAGGGTGTTGAAACCCGGAGGTTTGGCATTAATGACTTATCCTTCCTTGGAGTTCCCTTTCACTTATGATCCCATTAATCGAATGTTGAGCTGGTTTTCTGATCGGCATATTTCTCAAGGTGCATTTGCTTTTGGACACGAATACCTGATCTCACCACCAGCTTTTAAAGAGTGGGTAGCAAAGGAAGACTTGGTCTTGGAACGACAGAGAAACTTGAGTGGCTATATCGTTGGCTTATTGGAAATGTACTGGACCGGTTGGGTACAGCAAATCTTTAAAGAAAATGCCGTAAATGTTTCCAAGCAGGAAAAGAAACGCCTAGCCCTAAGACCTTCCAAAAAAGAACCGAAGCTCACCGTCGTGACGGACTCTATTTTATCATTAGACTTTTCTCTGTTTAAAAATAGCCGTAGAGCCATTGGGCAAGGTATTGTATTGAGAAAGCCCATAACTGGATAGCACAACCTTAAACCCTAACAGGATGGAAGACAAATTAAAGCTATTAGCCGATAAACAAAGTCAAGCCATGCTTGGCGGAGGAGAAAGAAGAATTGAAAGCCAACATAAAAAGGGTAAACTAACGGCCCGAGAGCGTGTACATTTCTTGTTGGACGAAGGTTCTTTTGAGGAGATTGGGATGCTGGTCACACATCGTTCTAAGGACTTCGGTATGGAAAAGCAGATTTTCCTAGGCGACGGGGTCGTGACAGGTTACGGTACGATCAATGGCCGATTAGTGTATGTCTTTGCCCAGGACTTCACGGTGTTTGGTGGTAGTTTGTCGGAAACCCATGCCGAGAAGATTTGTAAGCTGATGGATCTTGCCGTGCAAAATGGAGTGCCTTTAATTGGGCTCAATGATTCAGGTGGAGCCCGAATTCAGGAGGGGGTTAAATCCTTGGGGGGGTATGCCGATATTTTCTATCGAAATGTAATGGCTTCTGGTGTAATTCCTCAGATTTCAGCTATCATGGGCCCCTGTGCGGGTGGGGCGGTCTATTCACCGGCCATGACTGACTTTACGCTTATGGTGGAAAATACTTCTTACATGTTTGTTACTGGCCCCAATGTGGTCAAGACGGTAACCAATGAAGAAGTAACCGCTGAGGAATTAGGGGGCGCTTCTACCCACGCTTCTAAATCCGGGGTTACACACCTAACCGCTGCCAATGATATAGATTGTATAGAAAAGGTCAAACGCCTCTTGAGTTATATGCCTCAGAATTGCGAAGAACAAGCACCTGTGGAGGATTATCAACTACTAGAGGAAACACGCGAAGTGCTTCGAGATATCGTACCTGCCAATCCCCAGCAGCCCTACGATATGCGGGAGGTCGTTGCAGGTATTGTGGACGAAGACTCTTTTATGGAAATTCATGAGCAGTATGCTGAGAATATCATTGTTGGATTTGCCCGAATTGGTGGGCGTAGTATTGGGGTGGTAGGCAATCAACCGATGAGTCTAGCAGGCGTTTTAGATGTAGATAGTTCGAAGAAAGGGGCCCGCTTTGTACGTTTTTGTGACTGCTTTAATATTCCATTGCTCGTGTTGGTCGATGTTCCTGGCTTCCTGCCAGGTACGGATCAGGAGTGGAACGGTATCATTGTCAATGGAGCCAAGTTGTTATACGCCTTTAGTGAGGCGACGGTGCCCAGGGTTACTCTAATCACCAGAAAGGCTTACGGAGGGGCTTATGACGTGATGAACTCCAAGCATATCGGTGCAGATATGAATTTTGCATGGCCAACTGCAGAAATTGCCGTTATGGGAGCTAAAGGGGCAAGTGAAATCATCTTCAAAAGGGAAATCGCAGCAGCTGAAGATCCAGAAAAAATACTGGCAGAGAAGGAAGCAGAATATGCCTCAAAATTTGCAAATCCTTATCGTGCAGCTCAACGGGGATTCATTGATGAGGTCATCTTTCCTAAAGAAACTCGTCGAAAGCTGATTAAGGCCTTCTCAATGCTCAAGAATAAAAAGCTTGATCTTCCGAAGAAAAAACACGGTAATATTCCATTATAGATGATTAGCATTGGGCTATCAAAGTAGATGCTTTGAGTCCT
>JAHQWA010000045.1 GCA_019634045.1 Saprospiraceae bacterium | reverse complement strand
TCTATGGTCTATTGAGGATCCATGGTCCATAGTCGAAGGAATTTGTGGACGGTTTTTCGCCACAGTCACGCGCCCACCACTATCGACCGCCCCTCTATCTTCTGCAGGTCTGACCTCTGACAACAAAGTGATCTGACTTCTGTCCTCTGGCATCTAACCTCTGACAACAAAGTGATCTGACTTCTGTCCTCTGGCATCTAACCTCTGACCTCTAGCATCTCACCGACCACTGTTCACTAATGAACACTTTTTGTTCAAATTCGAACAAGAATTTGCTTCAAAAAGAACTTGATTTTGTTGCAATTATTTGATAAATAGTAACTTAGCTGTCATGGCACAGAAATTGAAACATCAATCATAAAAAGTACAAGATGATCGTATTAAAAGACGTTGAAAAATATGTGCGAACAGGACTTAACAAAACTTGGTTGTTGAGCGATGTGAACCTAGAGATCAAGGAAGGGGAGTTCGTGACTATTATGGGACCTTCAGGCGCGGGTAAAACAACCCTTTTGAATATTATGGGTATGCTGGAAAGTGCATCTGGCGGAGAGTACTATTTTTTAGATGAGCCAGTGCACCGCCTTAAAGAAAGACGCCGTAATGAATTGCACAAGCAATACATGGGCTTTGTTTTTCAGGCGTACCATTTGATCGACGATCTAACTGTATACGAAAATATCGAAACGCCATTGCTATATCGAGGGATTAAGGGCAAAGAACGTAAGAGTATTGTAGCCAATTTGCTCGATAACTTTAACGTCGTGGCGAAGAAAGATTTATTTCCAGATCAACTTTCTGGTGGGCAACAACAGTTGGTAGGAGTGGCTAGAGCCATTGTGCATAAGCCGCGTTTATTGTTGGCAGATGAACCTACAGGAAATTTGCACAGCAAGCAAGGAGAAGAGATCATGGAGCTATTCAAGCAACTGAATGATCAGGGTGTTACGATCATCCAAGTAACGCACAGTGAGAAGAACGCTAGCTATGGTACTCGTATTATAGAGTTGGTAGACGGAGGTATTCGTACGGATGAAACGTTGCGCGAGCCTACTACCATCACAGACCGTGTGCGAGCTGCCAATGGCAATTAGTCTTGCCGTTTTTAAGACATCAATAGAGCTTAACAAGAAGAACGTAGTTGAACCTTATTCTTCCATTTACCCAAGTGGTAAAGGGAGAATGAGGTTTAGTGCATGTTTGGCCATCACACTTTTTTCTTTCAAAAGCGATGACCAAACCTGCACTTAGCTATTGATAGTAGAAAGCACTTAAATAGACACTTAATTACCCGAAAAAGTATAGTCAATTTTCCATTGCTTGGAGGTGGTCGGTGGTTTCTTGTGCTTAAGCCGGCCATCCCCTTCTTCTCTCCTATACTTTTTTTGGGTAGATCAAATGCACCTCATCCCCAGGGAACACCTTACGTCATATTTTTAACAACGTCCTACAAACAAAACAAAAAACATGTTAAGGAATTACCTGAAACTAGCGCTTCGGAATATTTGGAGGCACAAAGGTACTGCCTCATTAAATGTAGTGGGCTTAACTTTGGGGTTGGCCGCAGGATTGTTAATGCTGATGTGGGTGAATGATGAAAAGAGCTTTGATCAATTTCATGAAAAAAAAGATCAGATCTGTAAGGTGAATAGCCTGATGGATGAAGGGAACGGCGGAATAGATGTGTGGACCAACGCACCCGAACCCTGGCTTGAACTGACAACTACTAATATTCCAGAGGTTAAGGCAGCTACTTTGTTTGCCTTTTGGAATCACCGCCTACAGGTAGGTCGACAGGCCTACGAAGAGGCCGGTTGCTATGCCAGCGAAAGTCTGTTCGATATGTTTTCCTTCGAATTGCTGTATGGAGATCTGGGCAAGGTACTAGAAGATCCCAATTCCATCGCTATTTCAGCGACCTTAGCAGCTAAGATGTTCGGGGTGAATTGGCGAAAAGAAGGAAGAACGATAGGACAGAGCATAGTAGTGGAAGAAAAGCCCGTACAGGTCTCGGCGGTATTTGCCGATGTACCATTTCAATCTACACTACAGTTTGAGTATGTGTTGCCCATGTCCCATTATTTGAATGCCCGCCCCTGGACGCGCGGTAGCTGGGGTAACTACAATTTTGATCTATACGTCGAGCTTGTTCCCGGTGCGGACTCGAAAGCCGTAGCGGACAAGATGTACACTCTAATCAAAGATAATACCAAGGCGGGCTCCCCAGACCATGGCATCTTCCTGCATGCTATGACAGATCTATACCTAAACTCGAAATTTGAGAATGGAAAAATAGCAGGGGGGCGCATTGACTATGTACGCATCTTCTTTTGGGCATCTATCCTGGTGCTACTGATCGCCTGCATCAATTATATGAATCTCGTCACCGCTCGGTCCTCACAACGGGCTAAGGAGGTAGGGGTTAGAAAGGTAGTTGGAGCCGATAAACAACGTTTAGTAACTCAATTTGTAATTGAATCGGTAGTCATGACTTTCATAGCTGGGGCCATCACCTTAATCGTGGCACAGTTGTTCCTACCTGTTTTCAATGAATTGACCGGGAAATCCATCGAACTCAGTGTTACTAGTTGGGGCTTTTGGAGTTTATTTGGAGGAATATTGCTAAGCGTAGCACTAATTGCCGGAAGTTACCCTTCCTTTCTATTGTCTTCTTTTGATGTAATGCAGGTGCTGAAAAGCAAGAAGTCCAAGCTCAATGGCGGCATCTCCTTTCGCCGTATTATGGTGGTCTTGCAATTTGGCCTGTCCATCCTACTATTGATTGGAGCCATTGTAGTCAAAGAGCAGATTGGATTCTTCAAGTCGAAGGACCTAGGCTTCAATCGAGAGAACGTCATCTTGTACAATATGTACCGACTAGGGGAGGAGGGAGTCAATAAGAAGGAAGTTATTAAATCCGAGTTGCTACAGCTACCGGAAATAGCTGAAGTGACGGCTGCCAATTATAATCCCTTATCCATTGCCAACATGACTGGTGATCCAGAGTGGGAAGGTTTTGAAGAAGGAGATGAAGGAATATTCACGATCTTGACCATTGATCATCAATTCCTAAATACCATGAATATTCCGGTGGTGGAAGGGGAAGGATTTCAGGAAGGAATGCCGACAGATTCATTGAACTTCAACTACATCATCAATGAAGAAGCTGCCAAAACGATGGGTTTTGATAATCCGGTGGGAAAAAGATTGTCCTTCTGGAATGATCAAGGCCGGATCATTGGGATGGTAAAGAGCTTTCATTTCTCCTCCTTACACAACCCGATCAAACCCTTGATTTTGCGATATGAGCCCGATCGAGCCCATAATCTACTCATCAAGCCCGCTAACGGTAAAACGAAAGAATGTCTGGCAGCGCTGGAGGCACTACAGAACCGGCTTTCTCCGGATCGTGAATTCAAATACACATTCCTTGATCAGCATTACGAAAAATTGTATCAGGCAGAGGAAAGAACTAGTGATCTAGCCAATCTCTTTGCCTTGATCGCATTGCTCATTTCTACCTTGGGACTCTTCGGACTAGCTGCTTTTATGGCAGAGCAACGCACCAAAGAAATTGGAATTCGCAAGGTTTTAGGTGCCTCGATGGGAAATATCCTGTATCTACTCAACAAGGAATTGGGACAACTGATCCTGGTGGCTTTCATCATTGCTACCCCATTGGCCTGGTGGCTGATGAATAACTGGTTAGAGAAATTTGCCTATCATATGAAGATTGGTTGGCAAGTGGTGGCGGTAGCCGGCTTTATCTTAGCGTTGGTAGCTATAATCACAGTGAGTTTCCATTCAATTCGCACGGCACTTTCCAATCCGGTGGATGCCTTGAGGTATGAATAAAGTGAATGAGAAGATCGACATCGGAAGTAGAATTTCATCGCAAAAACTCCTACTTCCGATGTCGATTTTCCGACTTATAAAGGTCCTCTCATACAGCCATTAACACACTTTAAAGCAGATGGACCATGCTTAAACATTACCTGAAGACTGCGTTTCGCAATTTGCTGAAACACAAACTATTTTCCTTTGTCAATATCCTCGGTTTGGCACTGGGGATGGCGTGTTGTTTTTTGATCGTAATTTTTGTTCGTTACGAATTTAGTTTTGATAAATTCCAACAGAACGCGGATCGAGTTGGAAGAGTAACCTATACGGCTAGCTTTGGCAATAGTGGCACCGTGCTAGCCCGCATACCTCCTCCGATTGCTCCTCTGATGCCTGATTTTTTTCCAGAGGTAAAGTATTCGGCCCGAATGTTTCCACGTAGTGTGAGTGTGGAAATAAAGGAGGGAGATTTGGCTTCTGGAACCAATCGATTTGAAGTAGAAGATGTCGCCTTTGCCGATTCTAATCTACTGGATATTCTAACTTTTGATTTTGTAGAGGGGAATCCCAATACTGCTTTGGACCAACCCTTTTCTTTGGTTATCACAGAAGAGATGGCTAGGCAGTTTTTTGGGACGACTGATGTAATGGGGAAAAGTGTTCATTTCCTGAGTACCTATCCCTTCAAAGTCAGTGGGATTATCAAAGATCATCCAGATAATTCTAGCTTACGCTTTAACCTGCTCGTTCCCTACGAGAATATGTTTGATATTGAAGGGGAGAATTTTGGCCCCGCCTTGCGGAACAATCTGACGCAAAACTGGGTGGCTTCGCATTCGGCTACCTTTGTGCTGCTCGAAGAAGGGGCTTCCATGGCCGCAGTAGATGAACGCTTTCCTGAATTTATGGAAGTATATGGTAATGAGCAATTTCGGGATAATCAGGAATTCACACTCATGGCCTTGCAAGACATTCACACCCAGTCGCAGGCAAGCCTTGAGCAAGTCACTCCCGCCAATATCAACTACCTGTACCTGTTCATGGCTATTGGGATACTGACGCTCTTGATTGCTTGTATCAACTTTGTCAATCTTTCTACTGCCAGCTCATTGAGTAGAGCTCGGGAAATTGGTGTGCGTAAGGCTGTAGGAGCGGGTAAAGAAGGAATTATGGGACAGTTTTTGGGGGAATCGGTGGTCTTGAGTCTGTTGGCTTTTATCATCGCCGTGTTTCTTGTTCAACTGTTTCTACCCTATATGAATGACCTAACGCAGCGCGACCTGCATTTCAATATGTTTAGTGATGCCTGGTTGAGTTTGCTTTTTGTTGGTGTATTTGTAATGACTGGAATCTTAGCCGGGCTATATCCCGCCTTTTTCGTAGCTCGCTTTAAACCGATCCATATTTTGAAAGGTAAAGGCTATGCGAATGTGCCAAGGGGAGCGATTGTACGAAAGGTATTGGTGAGTATCCAGTTCTGGGTATCCATCGTCTTGATTGCAGGGACTTTCGGGATTTATCGGCAGATCGAATATCTGCAAAATCAACCCATGGGTTTTCAGCAAGATCATATTATCACGGTTCCCTTGTTTAGTCCAAATATTAATACCGTTTTTGGTGGCGTGGATGCTAATATTCGCCAAAAAACCAACTCCTTGGAAGAGGAACTCCTTAAAAACCCTCGCGTGGAGGCGACGACTTTGTCCTCGGGAACGATAGGTGTGGGTGCTGTTCGCCGTCGGATTGATTCGGAGAATATCCCACCAGAAGAAAATGTCTTTGCATCGGGACTTTCCGTTGATTATGATTTTATCGAAACCTTTAACCTGGACCTAGTCGCAGGCCGAGCTTTTAGTCGGGAATTTGGTAGTGATCACCTAGATGCCTTTGTAATCAATGAAAGTGCAGCTACTTTGTTAGGCTTCGGAGATGCAGAATCTTCTATTGGTCAGATGGTGGATCGAGAAGGAAAGAAAGGCAAGGTTGTTGGCGTCGTTAAGGATTTTCATTATCGCAGTTTGAGGTTCCCTATTGATGCCTTTATCATGGAGGTGAGCCCGGCGACTTTCAACACCTTTTCCATTAGAATACAGGATGGTGATATCCCGAATACGATGGCTTTCATTGAGTCCAAGTGGGATGAAATGTTTCCTGAAAAGGTCTTTGAAGCTACGTTCTTGGATGAAACGATTGGGAATTCCTATCAAAACGATGCGCGATTTGGTGAGATTATCTCTTACTTCGCCTTCCTAGCTATTCTGATTTCTTGTTTTGGATTGTATGGTTTGGTGACGTATACAGCCATTCAGAAAACAAAGGAAATCGGTATTCGCAAGGTCTTAGGAGCCTCCATCAATCACATTCTCTTCTTATTGTCTAAAGAATTTATTCTGTTGATTGGGATTGCTGGATTGATTGCTTTTCCCATTGTGTATTATGGACTACAACAGTGGTTAGAAAACTTTGCCTTTACCATCAATATTGGAATTGGCCTCTTATTAACGCCCTGGATATTGGTCTTGGCTATTGCGCTATTGACCTTGTCCTATCAGGCTTTAAAGGCGGCATTATCAGATCCGGTGAAGGCTTTGCGGTATGAATAAAACGGCCACCTGCGGGTGGTTCCAAAAACAAAGCTATGTTTAGAAACTACGTAAAAATTGCCTGGCGAAACTTATTGAAATACAGATTGTTTTCTGTGATCAATATCGGAGGACTTGCCCTAGGCTTGGCCGTGGCTATATTGATTGCTAGATATGTACAATTAGAGTTGGCCGTGGATCAGTGGCTGCCCAATGCGGAACGTACCTACCGCGTCTATCGCTCGAATGCTGATGGCTCGGGTGCTTGGACCCACAACTCTCAATTGTTGGCCCCTAAATTGGCAGCAGACCTACCTGAGGTGGAAGCGGCTACTTACTTGCGGCCGGATGAGGAGTCCCTGTTTGCCAACGAGTCCAAGTCCTTGTATCTCGATAAAGTTTGTCTAGTCGATAGTAGTTTCTTGCAAGTGATCAATATTCCCTTAGTATCGGGCTATGTTCAAACGGCTTTGGAAAAACCAAACACCATGTTGGTCTCCGAAGAAGTGGCTGAGCGCTTCTTCGGAACCACCGATGTCATAGGAAAGAACTTACGCTACAATGATGATGAAGAGTATACCATTACGGGAGTTTTCAAGCCTATCAATGGAAGTTCTCACCTCAACTATGAAGTTTTCCTCCGGCAAAGCTACCTCTGGGGGCAATGGCTGAGCAATAATTTTGCTACCTACGTGCGCCTTACGCCCAATACCACGACAAAGCAAGTGTCCGGTAAAATGTACAGTCTATTAGCCCCTATTATGCTGGCTGCCTATGCCGAAGCTAACTTCGAGGTCACAGCCAAGGACATGCCGACTTGGGGTTTGCAAGATTTTCAGGAAATCTATCTACAGTCAGATGAAATAGTTTCTATCTCGAACCAGAGAGGGAATATGCGATTCCTTTACATTTTGGGAATGATTGCGGTGATTGTAATGGTGATTGCTATGATCAATTACATCAATTTATCCACGGCCCGCGCACAGAATCGAGCCAGAGAGATTGGCATCCGCAAGGTAGGCGGTGCCGCGAAAGGCCAGCTGGTCGGGCAGTTTCTGGTGGAGTCCCTAATGCAAAGTGTAGTAGCACTCTTGATCGCCATTCCGTTGGCAGAAATGGTACTACCGATCTTCAATCAAGTGTGCGGACGAGAAATTAGCCTCATCGGAGAAGGCTTTATGACTTTGGTTCTCCCTTGGCTGGGCTTTAGTTTATTGGTGGGCTTGTTGGCGGGTATCTATCCTGCCTTTATTCTATCTGGTTTCCGACCTATCCAGGTACTATCCGGTCAGAAATTGAAATTGAAAGGACAATTGCTACGGAAAGGACTAGTTGTAGCCCAGTTCACGGGCGTAGTCGTATTGGCGGTAGTCATGATGGTGATGTACAAGCAAGTGCGCTTCATGCTGCAACAAGATCTCGGATTCAATGATGAACAAGTGGTCACCATTCCGTTGAACTACAATGACTCTTGGCGCCGTGTAGAAGCCATGAAACAAGATCTCATGGCACACCCAGGCATTGAAAGAATTTCCTCAGCTTCCAGTTTCCCTGGCAGTGATATCGAGAATTATACCGTTGAATTAGCCGAAAAAGAAAATGCCTATTTCAGCCCTGACTTTGCTTTCGTGGACTACGATTATGCAGACCTACTGGACCTAGAAATCGTACAAGGTCGCTTCTTTTCTCGCGACTTCCCCTCAGATACCATCGGCGGATTCGTGGTGAACGAAGCTTTCGTAAAACGCATGGAACTAGAAAACCCCATCGGCCATCGCATGCGCCTCCCCTGGCATGAGAACTGGGGCAAAATCGTCGGCGTAGTCAAAGATTATCACCACCAAGGTCTAGATGCAGAGATCGGTCCGCTAGCCCTATTTGCTTTCCCTATGTACCGCCCCACTTCCGCCATCAGCCTCAAATCTGATAACTGGCCAGCTACCATGGCTCACGTCAAAGAGAAATGGCTTTCAGTGGAGCCCAATCACCCCTTCCGCTACGAATTCCTGGATGCTGCCTTTGCTGCCCAATACAAGCAGTACGAGGAATTGAGTCAAACCATGCTCTATAGCGTCGTGCTCACCATCTTGGTGGCTATTCTGGGCTTATTAGGCCTCTCTACCTACATGGCACAACAAAAAACAAAAGAGGTGGGTATCCGCAAGGTACTAGGCGCGAGCATCGAGCAATTGATTGTCCTATTAAGTCGCCAATTTGTGATTTTGGTGGGTATTGCCAGTCTGGTTGCCATCCCCTTGGCTTATTGGCTATCCACCCAGTGGCTCCAAGACTTCGCCTATAGCGTAGCGCCTTCTCCCTGGCCTTTCTTCCTCTCCATCTTCGCCGCCTTAACCATCGCAGTTGTGACAGTGGCGATCCAGGCTTTGCGCGTGGCGCGGGCGAATCCGGTGGAGGCGCTGCGGGCGGAGTGATTTGGGGGGCGTGATGCGCGTGGCAATTTTAGTCAGAGACTAAAGAGGGGGGCTGGGGCGTGGCTTTGTGGTTAGTCGAGAAACTAACCACTGCTAGGTTAGGTTTCACCTTCCAAAGACTCTTGAAATTCTTCAATGAAATAAAGTAGCTCGCCGATTTCTCTTGGATACTTATTTGATATTTTATGAATTGAACTGATCAGCTTCAGGCTATTTTTAGATTTCACCAGAAAATTATCTTTGTTGACTTTTCTATGTGCAGCAGAATAACAATTCGATGTTAATGTTCTTAAATCATCAGATATAGATGACTGCTCAAGTTGAGCATCACTTTCTAAAGAGCTATATAGATCAATAATTGCTTTTTTCACAGCATAGATTTTGGGATTTCTAGTAAAGTATTCATCGGTCTTGATAGCACGATTTAGTACTTGTTCAATACGTTCTTCACTAAGGTAACTTGGAAATAATTGATATAAATCTGCTACTTCAAGCGTTTCGCTAGTATAATAAGGTGGATCATCACTATGAAGTTCATTTATCTTGAATCCGCAGATGACGCTGCTTTCTTCATTATATTCTGTGACCCAGAAATCTTTATCGTGTAGAAATTCTTGCCAGTAAGGAAACTGACGTGATCTCAGCAGTTCATTGTAAGTTTGTCCAGAATTCCAATACCACTTTCCACAATACTCAAGATATTCGTAGAGGATCTTTGGAACCACTGCATATGGATGAATCATCTGGGCTAATTCATTTAATTCCTTGCGTGTACACCCGAGGTGCTCTCTCGCATCGAAGAATTTCATTTCATTATGGAGGCCGATAAATTCTTTCAATAGTTTTACCATTTTTTCTAATCCTATCTGCGAAAATAGAAACAACAAATCTAGCCTCCTATTTATAAAAATAAAGCAGGAGATTTAGTGATTATGTCTTGTGCCAAATTCAATGTTTTTTTCAACACCTGATCCACTAAAGTCATCTTCAAGAATTCTATGACAGGACTCTAGACAGGGTGACATGGTGCTTTTCAATTCTAAGCTGATTTCAAACTCAGTCAAAATTGAGGTCCTGTCAGAGGGCTTTCTCCAGTCAAAACCAGTTTCATCCAATAGTTTTCTCATAAAGTAATCCAAAATTGAAACTTCTGAATCTTGACTTCTATTTTGAACTTCGTCAATGTAATCTTTTACCATCCTTTCTGGATGATTCCTTCGAGGAGGGTTAGGTATTAGTAAGTTACCATCTATATTTTCAATGCCTTGTTCCATTAGAGCTGTAGTGACTGGTTTCCCGGAAATTGCAATGAAGTGAATATTTTCCATTAAGTCTGTATTAGGGTCTCTATATGAGATATTTCCCCATGCAAGATTTCGAGTTTTTGTAATTTCATTGTCATTTAAGCTTTGTCGGATAATTCCTCTGAAATACTCTGAGTCCCTCGAAACAGTGAAGTGCGTTTTGAATTGTAGATATGATTGATTATCTGTCACTTCAGCAAAAAATCTTGCTCTTAGGTCATTCATTCTACCTTGATGTGAGAGACTGAGTAAATCATAAGATTGCCATGCTGCACTATAGATGTCGAAGAAACTGTTAACTTCATTAGGATTGTTCTTAAAGAATGTAAACAGAAAACTGTTCTTCGCTATACCTGATAGGATATTGAAATTCACTCTTATCTTTGGGAATCCTTTCAAAAGATCCCAAATTTTCATCCTCAGAACCAAATCATCTTCCTCCGAGGCTTGCTTTAGGAATTTCCTAAGTTTACTAGATGCTAATATATCTTTTTCAAAGATTTTGAGGGTTTCATCGTCTACAATTCCTGCTTCCAATAATAAGCCTTGGTTTATTCCCACCCCTTTGAAATGGCAGCTCCAATAGTCATTATGCACCAACACCCCATCCTTTCCCACATAGTAATTGTGCTGATCAGCCACTTCAAAATTGTACACAGTAGCAACGGTATCTACAGTGGTAGCAGCCTGAACAGTCAAGAGAGTACCAGCCAGGGATAGCACCTGCATTCCTTTTCGTAAGCTATCTGCGGGAACATACCGTTGTAAGGCAGGTATGTAGAAGGGGTGTTTATTGGTAGCTAAAATGGTGTCTCTTGAGGTGATGATTTGGCGGAACCGATGCCAGGTCTTTTTGAAGCGATGCAAAACTTTACTTAACATAGGCTGATTCGTCTCTGTATGGTATGCCCAAACCTGATCCTGCACTTCTATGTCTTCAATGGGAACTAGGCCGTTCTTTGTATGGACTAGCGTACCTGCAATAAAACAGGCACCATTTACCATTTCGCAAGTACCTCCTCGACAGTACAAAGCTCTTTCGGTTGTGACTTCAGACATTTCGCTAGCATCGAAGACTTCATCGGCAATATTGTCTTTGAGATTGATATTCCCGGCGTTATCAATAGTTGCGATTGATACTCCATCAGGGGTGCCATCTGCTTGTAGATAGAAAAGATCATACCCGCTCCTATCCGGGCGCTGCCTGAAGTAGATTTTCCTGTGATTTTCGAGTCTATCCAGGAAACTGATCCAGTCGGCGTCAGGAAGGCCATTGAGTAGAGGCTTGACTTCAGTCCATTGCATCTTAATAAGATCCGTTGGAAGATCTTGCAGGAGTTTTGCCACTACTCGATCGATTGTGTTTTGATTCATATCATCCTCGAATTTTCTTCCATGATTCTTGATCATTTCAGCTAAAGCTACCCGAGTATCTACTGGAATCTGGTTGATGGATGAACTGCTGGTGCCATTTATAGTATTTACTAGATCATTGAAAATTGATAAGTCTTCTCCGTCTTCGAGATTTTGTATTTGAGGTTTATAAAGCGCTTCAATTGGTGGTCTGCCATTGTCAGCCACTTGCATGGCTTTCTGCCACTTTGTTAAAGCATTTGCTGCCTCTCCCGATAGCGAGGCGACCCCAAGCGCTGCACTGGTCAGGTTTAATATTTGTTTGACGGAGTTCGGGAGTGATTCAGTTCCTTGCCCTAGGGTTGCGGCAATACTGACGGCAGAGCTAGCTTTGTCAAGTTGAGCTAGGGTACGTCCGACAGCGTTTATTTTGGTTGGAATGGGCAAGGGAAGAGTAACTAGATCCAAGGCAGTGAATATTCCATCTCCAAGCGTTTGAGTGATAGCCGTTTCATTGAAGTAGTGGAATACGATAGCGGGACAGAGTCGGAGATGGTTTGCGCCTAGAAAATCATTTGCCACACCATAGGAGAGGATTTATCTAGAATCACCGGAT
>JAHQWA010000605.1 GCA_019634045.1 Saprospiraceae bacterium | reverse complement strand
TTAATTACATGCTCGGGAATCTGTAAGAAGTCAGGATTCAAGGTGATTAATAAGGTAGACAGGGCTTCCTTTTGAATAGCGGGACTTATCGGTTCATTCACTACTTGACCATCGCCTCTGCTTGCGTAGGTGTAGTTGATTCCACCAATCACCTTTGATACAGCCTCTACCTGGTATCTATGCATTAGATACAGCGGAACCAGGACATTCTCTAAGGTTCCCATCGGTGCTCCAACGGGTATATTTTTCTCACTGAAGTTGGCTAAACCTTGTGCACGGACGGCATTCAATCGCTTGAGTTCACCTACCGCAGAAACTCCATTGTCCCAAAGATGTCCCAGAGGATTAGCACCTGAGGGCGGGCGGGCATCACGATCTGTAATATAATGGAAGCCTTGATTGATATTTCCTTGAATAACCTTGGCCAGTTCCGTTTTCTCGTTCACGCCATCCGGATAATCTTTGTACCCATAGATGATCACGCGTTTATCCCAATCGCCAATACCGACTTCATAACTTTTATCAAAGTCCATCTTACCTCCGCGATTCATGGCAATATAAGGATGAGGATAATCCATTACGGAAGCTCGATCATTCACACTAGCGGCAAAATTGTGCATGATACCTAGCGTGTGTCCTACCTCATGCGCAGATAGCTGTCTTAAGCGTGCCAGAGCCATTTCCTCTAGGCGTGGATCTGGTGTTTCCCCATTTTCATAGGCAGCTACTAGGCCTTGGGCAATCATAAAGTCTTGCCGTACACGAAGAGACCCTAGTAGGACATGTCCTTTGATGATTTCGCCGGTTCGAGGGTCGGTGACGGAACTGCCGTAAGACCAGCCACGAGTGGAACGATGCACCCAGTTGATTACATTGTAGCGGACATCCAGAGGGTCAGCATCCGCGGGAAGAAGTTTCACCTGGAAAGCATCCTTAAAGCCGGCTGCCTCAAAGGCTTGATTCCACCAACTAGCCCCTTCGATCAAGGCAGAGCGAATAGGCTCAGGGGCGCCGCGATCTAAATAGTATACTATCGGTTCTACTGCCTCACTAATTGCTGCGGTAGGATCTTTCTTTTCCAGACGATGTCTGCGAATAAACCGCTTCACCAAGGATTGGCTGATGGGGGTGGCATAATCCGCAAAGCTCATAGCCCCATAGCCGCTTCCAGGATGGAAGGCTCTAGGTTGATAATTATCATCTGGTAATTCTACAAAGGAATGATGTAGACGAACACTGACAGATTTTCCATTTGGCGCAACCGAACGTAGGTTTCGGCCTTGTGGATTCCCGGCATAGGTGACAATAGCCTCAAATTCGGAGTTCTTAGGAAAGTTTTTGGTCCGATCCAGGTGCACGGCCGAGCGCTTGGCATCTATTTTGAAACTGCCTTCTCCACGGGATTTTAGGCGATCTACAATATTATGCGCATCCGCCATCAATAGGGAAGATAAATCCACTAAAACACGGCCATCTTCGGCAGCCTCAACCTTTCCGCCCCATATGACTGAACGAGCGAAAGCATCTGCCACCGATTCACGTTCATCTGGGTTATCACTCACGGCACGATAATCATAGTTAGGTTGTACCATCATTACCTTAGGTCCAATTCGCTTAAAGGTAACTACCCGAGTCCCCCCCAGTTGGTTACGGTCCAAACCGATATCATTCGATCCTATACCCGCTGATAGAGAATTTACATAGAGGAACTCTTTATCGAAATCCTTTATTTCGAGCCATATTTTCCCTTGCGCCTCGTCCCAATAATAAGTGAAGAAGCCCTCGTAGGATTTCATCCCTTTGGTTTTCGTGGCAATGTCTGGGGTAGCTTTCTGAGCCCAGATAATAGTACTGCTAAAAAGAAGCAGACTTAAAAAAGCGATTAACTGTTTCATATACTAGTTCTTTTCCTATTAGTGTTGGTACGATGAGAACGGCCAGTTATCTCATGGCCGCCAAGTCCAGAAAATACATAAAGTTTTCAAGATGCTGTTAACTTGAGTTCTTCCATTAAGCGAAAAACCTGCTAAGGTTTAATTCCTTTCTTCTTAGCCTTCTGCATCGGATTCAAACCTGCATCAACCTTGTGTTGCTTGAACACCTGGAACCGACTTGGCATCTCCCGAACAGGCCAGTTATTATTGCTTTCATCAATATCGGCGGTCTCTTTAAATGGATCTAAACGGATCGCAGTCACCTCTTTTTCCTTCACAAAAACCTTGGTAAATTGATTTTCATTTTTTCTCCAAATCTCTACAGGTATGCGTTCAACTTCTGTAGTCCCATCTTCGAAGGTCCATTCCAGAATGACAGGCATAACCAAACCGCCTTTATTGGTGAATTGCAGTTCATAATAGTTTTTGTCCCCAAACTTCTTCTTTTTTTCTTTTTTCTTGAAGGTCTCTTCGTACAACTGCGTTTTGATGGTTTGGATGCTATCTTCTGTTTCCCAGGGTCGGTAGGTGGTATAGAAGTCTACTAAGTCAGGATCCTCATCCACTGCAAACTTAACACCTTCTTCGCGATTGCGTATTTTAGAAATATGCTCAAAGGGCTTTTCTTTCTTGACTGTTGTCATCTCCTCTCTTTTGACGGGATCATTCTCCAAATCAGCTTTGTACCATTTTACCTGATCCAGGGAAATATCTACAGGATCAATGCCGTAAAACCATCCCCTCCAAAACCAGTCCAGATCAAAACCACTAGCATCTTCCATGGTTCGGAAAAAATCAGCGGGGGTTGGATGTTTAAAAGCCCAGCGACGGCAGTATTCTTTAAAAGCATAGTCAAAGGCTTCTCTTCCCATGATAGTCTCTCGAAGAACATTCAAGGCAGTGGCCGGTTTTCGGTAAGCATTGGAAAAATAGTCCACGATATTTTCACTATTAGTCATAATGGGCTCCAATTGGTCCTTAGGCAAACTCATATAGTCTGCAATCATATGTGCTGGCCCCTCCCCTGAATCATAGTTATTGTCAAACTCTTGTTCGGCGAGAAATTGCACGAAGGTATTTAGGCCTTCATCAAACCAAGCCCATTGCCGTTCATCGCTATTGATGATCATCGGGAAATAATTGTGCCCTACCTCATGGATAATCACGGTGATGGCCGAATTTCGAGCACGCTTAGTATAAGTCCCATCTTCTTCGGCTCGCCCAGGATTAAAGCATATCATGGGATACTCCATTCCGTTTCTGGCTTCCACGGATATAGCCGCAGGATAAGGGTAAGGGATCGAGTAGCGGGAGTATACATCCAAGGTATGAGCTACCGCCTTAGTCGAATACTTTCTGTATATCGGGTAAGCTTCTTTAGGATAGTAGCTCATACACATCACCTTTTTCCCATCCTCATTGAAGTGAGGCATCGCATCCCAAATAAACTTTCGACTGGCCGTCCAGGCAAAGTCTCGCACATTATCGGCTTTAAAAATCCATGTCTTCGTGTCGGTGCTTTTCTTGCGCTTTTCCAAGGCTTTGGCCTCCTCTAAGGTCACGATCTCCACAGGTTCCGCAGCAGCTTGCGCCTGTTCCCAACGCTCCAACTGGGTATCATCCAACATCTGTTGTAGATTCAAACACTCTCCAGTGGAGCCCACCATATAGTCATCCGGCACCGTCATCTTGACCACAAAATTCCCAAAAGTCAAGGCAAACTCTCCTCTCCCCACAAATTGCTTGTTTTGCCAGCCTTCAAAATCGCTGTACACACATAAGCGTGGATACCATTGTACAATCGTAAATAGATAGTTGTCATCCTTGGGGAAATACTCATATCCTCCCCTACCCCAACTGATCGAATTGATACGATCAATTAAGTAGTAATGCCATTTCACGCGAAAGGAGAACGTCTCCCCTGGTGCTAAGGGCTTGGGTAGGTTGACGCGCATAAGCGTCTTATTGATATGATGTACTAAGGGTTTTCCCGTTTCGTCCGTTACCGCATCGATCTTATGACCAAACTTATCCAATTCCGAGGCAGGATTAAGTGCCCGTAGTTCCTTTTCACTCATCTCTCCCTTAATCTGGCTAGGCTCCATAAACTGCTTATCGGAATCTGCCGCGTGTTCACTCTCATCTAGCTGCAACCAGAGGTACCGCAACGTTTGTGGGGATTGATTAAAATAGGTAATCAATTCTTCCCCATCCAATCGTTGGTTTTCGGGATCCAACGTACAGTTGATTTCATAGTCGCATCTTTGTTGCCAGTATTTCGGACCAGGGGCCCCATCCACACTTCGATATAAATTCGGAGAAGGAAGAATTGGTCCGAGCTGTTCAAATTTGTTACCATGATTAGAACCCGTCTGGGCATGAAGAGCAAAACTAGCCAAGACAAATAGCAGTGATGAGAGGAATTTAAAGGGTGCAGATTGCATTTTACAAGAATTTGGTTGCCGATATACAGCTCCCCATCTTTGGGGGAGCCATTGCTAATCAACAAAGAAAAGGATAAGTCCAGAAAAATTCAGCTAGTACTCTCGCCATTTTATTGCAAATATCTTGCTAATTTCCCTGCTATGGCAAGCAAGACGAAATCCATAGCTGCACTCGCTTTACTCCTGGCCCTATTTGTGATCTTGGGTCAAAGTTGTTCTTTCCATTCACCTTTACCTTCCACACCAAACATCATACTCCTCATCGCTGATGATTTGGGCTATGCGGACCTAGGTTGTTATGATGGATTACCTTCCACACCGAACCTGGACCGGCTGGCCAATGATGGTATCCGGTTCACTGATTTCTATGCTGCTGCCCCCAATTGCTCCCCTTCAAGGGCGGGGCTATTAACGGGCCGCTCCCCGAGTAGAATTGGCGTTTACAATTACCTTCCTGCTGGACACCCTATGCATCTTCGGGCAAAGGAGATAACGATCGCAGAGCTATTGAAAGAAAAAAATTATCGCACGGGTCAATTCGGCAAATGGCACCTGAGCAGCCTCCCTCCGTATGAGGCTTTGGGACAACCCCAGCCTGACGAGCAGGGCTTTGATCACTCCTTAGGTACCACCAACAATGCCCAGCCTTCCCACCTAAATCCGGTTAACTTCGTCAGGAATGGACAAGAAGTTGGTGAGATCAAAGGCTACTCCTGTGATATCGTCGTTGATGAAACCATTAAATGGCTCGGCCAGGCTATCGATCAAACCCGCCCCTTCTTTTGCTATTTAGCTTTTCATGAACCGCATAAGAAGGTAGCTTCTCCTCCTGAATTAACAGCAAAGTACGCTGAGTATGAACCTAAGGTAGCTGAATACCTGGCCAACATAGAGAATATGGATGCAGCCATTGGACGCTTGTTGGCTTACCTCGGAGAATCCCAGCAATTAGAAGAAACCTTGATCCTATTTTCTTCAGACAATGGCTCCTACCGCAACGGCTCGAATGCCCCTTTACTGGGCGGGAAGAGCTTCGTTTACGAAGGAGGTATCAGAGTACCCGGTATCCTGCATTGGAAAAACCAGATCGCTCCGAATCAAATCATCAGCACTCCGGCTGGCTTGGTCGATATCATGCCGACCATCAGCGAATTAGTGGGACAAGCTCATCCTCAAGCCGAACAATTGGATGGTACTAGTCTAGTTCCCATAATGAAAGGCCAAGCGCTAGAGAGACAGAAACCACTCAGTTGGTTCTTTTACCGGACCAGCCCTGAAATTGCCCTTCGCTCTGGCAACTACGTTATGCTGGGAAGCAATCAAGATTCCACCTTGCACACCCACCGCACAACAGCTCCAGACATGGTCCATATCAAATCGATGAAACTTTCTTCTTTCGAACTGTATGACCTATCTCAGGATATCAGCCAAACGAAACCGCTGCCTTGGCAAGACATGGACCTTGGACGACATCTCCAAGAGCAATTGGTACAAAGATTTAGGGATATCCAGATAGAAGCTCCAGTGTGGGACAGTCTTCCCCCTCCAAACTGGCCTAAAAAGATGAAACACCAGTGGAGAGACTTGAGGCCCACTGGATTTGGCAATTAAGCATCTGCTCCTAATTCTGACGAAAATGAGCTGCCATTGACAAGCTGCTTTCGATGGCCTTACAAAGTTTCACAAGATCACTCTTATTGGAAATGAAAGGCGGCATCACATAGATTAGATTCCTAAAGGGTCTAATCCACACGCCTTCAGCAACAAAATGCTTTTGGATGTTTCCCACGGCAATCGGATGCTGACATTCAACTACCCCAATGGCTCCCAATACCCGTACTTCTTTGACCTGCTGATGACGCTCTAAAGGCCGCAGCTGTTCCTCTAAGGTAGCTTGAATGAAATTGACTCGCTTTTGCCAATTCATGGACTCTAACAAATCAATACTGGCAATCGCGACACTGGCTGCCAAGGGGTTAGCCATGAAGGTTGGGCCATGCATAAAAACCCCAGCCTCTCCTTGAGAAATGGTCTCGGCAACCGCTGTTGTACATAAGGTAGCTGCCATCGTCATCATCCCACCGGTCAAAGCCTTACCAAGGCACATGATATCCGGAGAAATGTCTGCGTGCTCACAGGCGAAGAGCTTACCTGTTCGCCCAAAGTTGGTGGCGATCTCATCCGCAATTAGCAATACTCCATATTCATTACATAAGGCCCGAACCTTGGCTAGGAAGGCTGGATCGTAAATTCGCATGCCGCCAGCCCCTTGTACAACAGGTTCCAAAATAAAGGCCGCTACTTCCTGGTGATGTTGCTTAAAGGCTATTTCCAAGTTTTCCTCATCTATCGGATCCAGTCCTGCTCCAAACCGAGAAATGGGGCGCTCAATAAAGATGTGTTTAGGTAGGACCTGTTCAAAAATATGGTGCATCCCTCCCACGGGATCACAGACCGACATGGCACCAAAAGTATCCCCATGGTAGCCTTTTCTGATGGTCATTAGGCGAGACTTCTCAGGTTTAGCTAATGAAATCCAATACTGAAAGGCCATCTTAATGGCTACCTCTACAGAAACTGATCCACTGTCACACAGAAATACCTTGTCTAAACCTGCGGGCGAAAGCTTTACGAGTCTTTGACCTAAGTGAATGGCCGGGCGGTGCGTAATGCCTCCGAACATAACGTGCGACATATCCTTCAACTGATCCGTAATAGCCGCATTCAAAACCGGATGATTATAACCATGAATAGCGCACCACCAGGAACTCATTCCATCAACCAGTTGGCGGCCATCTTCTAATTCTAGATATACTCCTTTAGCAGCCCGGACGGGATATACCGGTAAAGGATCGATCATGGAGGTATAAGGATGCCAGATATGCTCGCGATCAAATGCCAATAAAGCTTCCATAGAATTCACATTTTGAGACCGCAAACATAGAAAAAGGAGGGGAGAAATGCAGGAAGCAAGGTAAGGAAGCATCCCGGAGTCGGTCGGAAGACCCCGGGATACTGTTGGGTAGGATTTATTTCAACTCCAATTGTTGGATGGAGCCATAGTCCGTCCCACGAATCGCCTCGAAGGCGGCAATCATTTCTTGTAACTTATCAGATTGGCTATCGGCCAAGTTATTTTGCTGGCCAAGATCTTCCTTCAAATTGTACAACTGGAATTCCGAATGATTCCCAAGTTCAATATTTACTTGCTTGTTTTTAGCTGGGCCTTTATAGGGTGGAATCAGCACCCAATCGCCTTTCCGGAAGGCAGTTCTTGTGGTAGCTTCCAAGACTAGTTCGTCCCGTCCTTCATCACTTTTACCCATCAATACAGCTAATAAATCTTTACTATCATCTGACTTGTGCGCACTACCAGCTAGACTTGCCATCGAGCTCAGAAGATCCACTTGTGAAACGACTGCATTCGAAACATGTGGATCAATCTTTCCTTGCCAATAGGTGATAAAAGGTACGCGCGTTCCCGCTTCGAATAAACTATATTTCCCTCCTCTGAGTAGTCCAGACGGAGTATGATCACCAATCTTTTCCACGGCATCATCATAGTACCCATCATTCAATACCGGGCCATTATCACTAGACAATACGATAAGCGTATTTTCCAATAGCCCCTCTTCTTCCAATGTCTTTATCAATTCTCCGATGCACCAATCCGCCTCCACTATCACATCTCCTCGCGGCCCCATTCCAGAACTTCCTACAAAACGCTCGTGTGGGGTACGGGGTACATGTGGTTGTTGTAGCGCATAATACAGAAAGAAAGGTTCCGCCTTGTGAGCTTTAATGTAATCCTGGGCTCTGACTAGGAAAGTGTCAGCCATATTTTCATCCACCCATTTAGCGGTCTCCCCCCCTTTCATGAATCCAATTCTAGGGATGCCATTGACAATGCTATTGTTGTGACCATGATGCCATTTCAGTTTTAGCATTTCTGGATTTTCCTTTCCTGTAGGTTCTCCTTCAAAGTTCTTCTTGTAATCTATTGCAATTGGATCCTCCGGATCCAACCTGACTACATGCCCATCTTCGATGTAGACGGTAGGAACTCGATCTTGCGTAGCCGCCATAATATAGGAATAGTCGAATCCCACTTCATTGGGACCAGGTCCAATTCGCTCATTCCAGTCAACATTGCCATGCCCGAGTCCTAGATGCCATTTACCCACAATCCCCGTGTGATACCCTTCCTCAGACAATAGTTTGGGAAGCGTCAGTTGGGCAGTGTCTATCAGCAGAGGAGCTGTGCCAGGAAGAATTCTAGCTCGCTTATTTCGCCAAGGATATTGGCCGGTTAACAAAGCATAGCGGCTTGGCGAACAGGTAGCTGAAGAGGCATACCCATTGGTAAAGCGAACACCTCCATTGGCCAATCGGTCAATATTGGGAGTCTTCATTTCGGTCGCGCCATAGGCACCTACATCTCCGTACCCTAGGTCATCCGCATAGATAAAAACAATGTTGGGCAACTCCTTTTCCACTTCGCCCGATTCCTCCTGGGTTGCAGGATTACTAGAACAAGCTAAGCAAAATGAAATCAATCCCAAAAGAAGATAATTACGCCTAAAGTACTTACTATACATATCGTTTTGTCTTTTAATTGATCTCCTTCACTTATTCCATCTAGATCGTAATCCCAACGGCAGTATACAATCCAAACTATACAGTGAAAAAGATCCGCTGTCTCAAAGAATACAAATCTTTATATCAATATTCCGCCAAGTGCTGGAATTGATAATTCCAACAGATTTCGTAGCCAAGATATACCTTGGCGGGCTTGTCAAGCTGGTATCAGCAATAAAACTGTCGAAAATTCAGCGTAAGACGGGAGCACAAAGTAAGCAATCTGGGGGTAGGTTTACGGCAAATGCACACCACAATTGGTTCGGAATATATCTTGTATGTCTATATCCCAAGGTTTTGAGATAAAAACCTATTTTTAAGCCCAATTGATTAAAGCAAGTACCAAACGCCTATGACCACTAGACGTGCCCATAAACTCAAAGCCGGCAACATTCAAAATCTAAAGATCCATACAGAGGCTTTGGCAGACCCTGCCGATGATGAAGTACAGGTTGAAGTGAAAGCCATTGGCCTAAATTTTGCCGATGTGTTTGCCATTTGGGGTTTATATGCTGCGGCTCCTAAAGATGCTTTTGTACCTGGACTAGAATATGCCGGGATTGTTAGTAAAGTGGGGACATCGGTAAAGAGTGTCAAGGTGGGAGACCGCATTATGGGCGTGACTCGATTTGGGGCTTATACCACACATCTTAATATAGATCATCGCTACGTCATTCCTCTCCCTGAAGACTGGAATTTTGCGGAGGGATCAGCCTATTTGGTGCAAATGCTTACCGCCTACTACGCCATGATCAACCTGGGTGATCTGCAAAAGGGACAAACCGTACTCATCCATAGTGCCGCAGGTGGTGTAGGCACTCACGCCGTGCGGATTGCCAAGCGCATGGGATGCTATACCATCGGTACGGTGGGGAATGCCAGCAAGCTCGCTTATCTAGAGAAGGAGGGCTATGACCAGGGAATTGTCCGAAACAAGAAGACCTTTAAGCAGGATCTCGTCAAGGCCTTGGATGGTCGGGAGCTTAATTTGATCATGGAGTGTATTGGAGGAAAATACTTCAAAGTGGGCTACGATGTTTTAGCAGCACAAGGTAGAATCATCGTCTATGGCCAGGCTCGCTACGCAGCTCCAGGTAATCGTCCCAATTACTTGCGCTTACTTTGGTTGTACCTAAATCGGCCAAAAGTAGACCCACAAGCACTCCCCACCGATAATAAAGGCGTGCTGGGGTTCAATCTCATCTGGCTTTATGAAAGAGTACATATTATGAATCAGATCTTGCAAGAGGTCTCCGCCATGAATCTCCCTAAACCTATTGTAGGACATACCTTTGCCTTCGAAGACCTCCCAGAAGCCATTCGCTTATTCTCAACAGGCAAAACGGTTGGGAAAGTCGTTGTCGAGGTTTAGCTAATTCAACATCTAAAACGGTATGAAAGCTTCCCCCGAAAGGATTGCCATTGAGTTTGACCAGATCGCCACCTTGCCCGAGCGAAACTGGAATCACAATATCCATTATCATGCTTGGCTACTAGCAGAACTTCCGGCTTCCTGTAAGCGTGTATTGGAAATCGGTTGTGGGAAAGGGCGACTCAGTCTAGAGTTGGCTAAGCAGGCCGAAGCAGTCACAGGAATCGATCTTTCTAATGAAATGCTTAAAATAGCTAGGTCCAGAAGTCAGCGCGTCAATAATATCAGATTTGAGCAGACCGATTATCTCCAAAAGGATTATCCTCCTGCTTATTTCGATGCCATTGTTAGCGTAGCTACTTTACACCATATGGACTTGCCTGCTGCATTAAAGCGAGTAAAATCCGATCTAAAACCAGGTGGGAAGTTCTTGGTAATTGACTTGTACGAAGAAAAGGGTTGGATCGATAGTGTATATGGTCTTGCTTCCACTCCCATTCATCACCTTTATAAGTGGTTAAAGAATGGCACTAGTCGAAGTACTCCGAGGGAAAACAAGCTATGGAATGAGCATGGTTCTGGAGATGAATACCTCCCGTTCGAAGAAATCAAAAGCATAGCCCATCAGTACTTACCAGGTGCTATCGTCAAGCGAAAGTTACTCTGGCGATATAGCCTCGTTTGGGAAAAACCCTTGGAGAAAAGCCCCGTTTGAACTCCGGCATTGGGCTTTTCTGCAAGGGTTTACTTTGGGTCTCTGACAATTTTTGTGTTTTGAGTCAGCGCCTTAACTAAAAGTCTTGCTTCTCCTAGTCGCAATCCTTCCAGCTAAAACGCTGACCACAGAAATTGTCAGAGAAGGTTTACTTTTTACAAGCGTTTGATCTTAATATTTCGATACCATACGGTATCACTATGATCTTGCAAGCAGATTCTTCCTTTTCTAGATTGACCAAAGCCTTCCCAGCTCTTGAATTTGCTCTCGGCAATCATGCTATTCCACGCTGGAGTGAACATCTGAAACTTAACCACCTTCACCCCATTTAGCCAGAAAGTTGATTTTCCATTCTTAATGCGGATACGGACAGTATTCCATTCTCCTGCTGGCTTCACGGTTTCTTTCTTGCACTTAATCATATCATAGAGATCTCCAGCTCTATGGGTGATGATCTTCGCATCAGGATGGCACTTATTGTCCAACACCTGCATTTCAGGTCCCGTATGGTATGGCTTTTTATACCCCTCCTCTGTTACATTGAACATGATACCACTATTTCCACAATCCGATATTTTCCATTCCATTTTCAGGTCGAAGTTTTCGTATTCCTCTTCCGTTACGATATCCCCTCCTTTCACAGATTTATCAGATTTGTCCAGCATTAAGGTACCATCTTGTACCTTCCAGGCAGGCCCAAGACCTTCTGCCTTAAAGTTTCGCCAGCCGTTCGTGGTTTCTCCATCAAACAAGGATTCCCAACCAGCTTCTTCTTCTTCTAATTGGTCCGGACTTATCGTTGTCCAGGCCATAATTGCTATCACTAGCCCGCCCAATAAGATTAATTGCTTCATTCGAATTGTTTTGATTGTAAATGTAATGAGAAATGTGTCATGTGAATGGGTGTCGAAACGTGGGTTTCAGGATCAATTGCCTGTTCTTTTTTCATTGACTAAGCTTGCCGCTACATTCGCATAAAACAAAAAAAAGAATAATCTAGGAAAGGAAAGATATTTTCTCGCAGTTTTAACGGCTTTGCAGTTAGTTCGGTAGCTACGGACAAGTCCAAGAACAAGCCGCTGATAAACCATTTTTTGAAGCGATTGTTCTACCCCTGAAACTTTCCGTAAATTTGTAGAATATTTATCCATGTCAGACAAAGAGCACGAATTGGAGAATCTTGTTTTACCATCGAATCCTGATGAGGATGACCCAACCGCTGCAGAGCGGAAGCGGGATCATATCGAACTAGCCTTTCGATCTCAGGTAGAAAAGGCAGCCCTCGATAATCGGTTCTATTACGAGCCATTGATGGCAGCGCATCCAGTGGTAGAAACGATGCCTAAGATCGAGTTTTTAGGCAAACAACTTTCTGCTCCTCTATGGGTATCCAGTATGACGGGGGGAACCGAGATGGCAAAAATCATCAACCACAATCTCGCCAAAGCTTGCCGTGAATTTGGCATTGGAATGGGGTTGGGTTCTTGCCGCTCCTTACTTTTTGGTAATGAGACCTTGTCTGATTTTAATGTCCGACCAATCATGGGGGATGAGGTCCCTCTGTTCGCCAACCTGGGCATCGCACAGGTGGAACAGTTGATAGATCATAAGGAATTGTATCGCATTCCCGTTTTGATCAGCAAATTGAAAGCAGATGGCCTAATCATTCACGTAAACCCTTTTCAGGAATGGCTCCAACCTGAAGGAGATCAACTGAAGCGTCCGCCTATTGAAACTATTGAAGCGGTTTTGTCGGAATTAGATATTCCAGTGATCGTGAAAGAGGTGGGACAAGGTATGGGGTATCGCAGCCTGAAGGCATTGCTCCAGCTCCCATTGGCTGCCATTGATTTTGCAGCTAATGGAGGGACGAATTTTGCTAAACTAGAATTGGCGCGTTCCAGTGCCTTGGAACAAGAAGCCTATGGAAGGCTAGCCAATATTGGTCATGGGGCGGAAGAAATGGTGGACCTTTGTAACCGGCTCGTCAGAGAGTTGGGGGATCAACGCAAGTGTTCCCAACTTATCATTTCTGGAGGTATCCGGCACTTCTTGGATGGATATTATCTAACGGAAAAATGTAGCTTACCTAGTATATATGGTCAAGCTTCCCAGTTTCTTAAACATGCCCGAGGCGATTATGAGACCTTACGTACGTACGTAATGACTCAAATCAAGGGATTAGCTCTTTCTCAAACCTATTTAAGCCTCAAAGCATGAACATAGAATCTGAATATTCGACGAGGATTGAGGATTCACCGCTGGTGAGTTCCGAAGATCCGGACCTAAGCAAGCAAGAAATGCAAAAGAAGACCATTAGCGGTTTCTCCAAGTTATCCAAACGGGCCAAGCTCCGTTGGGTAGCCGAACACTTTTTCACGGAACCGGAAGCCGTCATCAGAGAACTTAAGAGTTTTTGGCACGGTGATGAAAAACAGCAGAAAGTACTGGACGACTTTAGCGAGAATACGATCAGCAACTTTGTGCTACCCTTCGGCATTGCTCCTAATCTTAAGATTAATGGTAATACCTATGCGGTGCCCATGGTAATCGAAGAAAGTTCGGTAGTAGCCGCGGCCTCTAGTGCCATGAAGTTTTGGCTGAATCGCGGAGGATTTAAGGCTGAAGTAATAGACACTCAAAAGCTAGGGCAGGTACATTTTTCCTGGTCTGGCGATAGTAGTACGCTGCAAGCCTTATTTCCACAAATAGAAGAAAAACTCCGAGCAGACGCTGCTCCCTTATCGAAAAACATGGAGGCTCGTGGGGGTGGGATCCTGAGTATTGAGTTGCTGGATCTTACGCAAGAGGAAGCCGATTACTACCAACTAAAAGTGGCTTTTGAGACCTGTGATTCAATGGGTGCCAACTTCATCAATTCCATCTTGGAGCAGTTTGGCAAGAGTTTACAGGAATTTGTCGCAGCATCGCCAGCCCTCAAAGAGGAGGAACGCTCCCTAGAGATCATCATGGCCATTCTCTCCAATTATACGCCGGATTGCTTGGTTCGAGCTTGGGTGGAGTGTCCCGTAGCACAGCTAGAAGATGCATGTAAAGACTTAGATGGCGCTGCTTTTGCAGATAAATTCAGCAAGGCAGTGCGCATTGCTCGTATTGATCCTTATCGGGCCACTACACATAATAAGGGTATTTTTAATGGAATTGATGCCGTAGTTTTGGCTACTGGCAATGATTTTCGAGCCATTGAAGCTTGCGGCCACACCTACGCCGCGAAAGACGGTCAGTATCGTAGTTTGAGTCAATGTGAAGTCAAGGATGGGGTCTTTAAGTTTTGGTTAGATATTCCCCTGGCGATCGGTACCGTGGGGGGCTTAACTAAGTTGCACCCCCTAGCCCATCGATCATTGGAACTCCTAGGCAATCCCAATGCCCAGGAACTCATGAAGATCATTGCGGCCACAGGGCTGGCCCAAAATTTTGCGGCGGTACGGTCCCTGGTTACAACCGGAATTCAACAAGGTCATATGAAAATGCACCTCCTAAATATATTAAACCATTTGGGTGCAACAGAACAAGAGGTGAAAGATGCGATTGTGCATTTCAAAGATAATGTTGTCTCTTTTACAGCCGTTCGAGAGTTTCTAGATTGGCTTAGAGGAAAAGCGCCTAAACTTGCGGAATGACCCCCAAGGCTACTGCTTTCAGAACGCATACCAAGGGAAAACTCCTGCTTACCGGAGAATATGTAGTACTAGACGGAGCCACTGCACTAGCTATCCCTGCACGGCTAGGCCAGCAGATGGAAGTTAGCCGAAATAACACGCTTTCCCCAGGCCTTTTGCACTGGTCTAGTTACGATCACCAGGGGCAAGTCTGGTTCCAGGCTGTGCTTCAACTCTCTCCCCTAAAAGTCTTAAACACTTCCGATTCAGCAACTGCCGAACGTTTAATTCAGATTTTCAAAGCCATACAAAGACAAAAACCTGAAGCCTGGAGAAATCTACCTGGCCTAGACCTACGTATGGATCTTCAATTTTCCCGGCATTGGGGACTCGGCACCTCCTCTACCCTTTTGGCAGCATTGGCACAATGGCAAGAAGTAGACCCTTATCAACTACTATGGGACTCATTCGGGGGATCTGCTTACGATATTGCTTGTGCCATTGCCGATGGCCCCATTCTTTATCGGCTGGATAATCAGACCCCCTATTCCAAACCCACCAAATTTGATCTCCCTTTCCTAGATCAACTTTATCTCGTCTATTCAGGTAAAAAGCAGAACAGCAGGGACGGAATTCGACATTATCGGGAAAGATTCTCCTCCACGAGTCCTACCAAATTAATCCATCAAATTGACGGCCTCACCAATTCTATATTGCAAAGCACACAATTGACGGAGTTTGAACAATTGATCGCGGAACATGAAGCCCTGATTGGGGAAGCACTTTCGATCACTCCAGTAAAGCAGCAGTATTTCAACGATTATTGGGGACAGATCAAATCCCTAGGTGCCTGGGGCGGCGATTTTATTTTGGTCAGCAGCGATCAAACTCCAGCGACCACCAGAAAATATTTTGCAAAAAAGGGCCTTTCTGAGGTCTTTGCCTTCACAGAATGGTTAATCCTCTAAAAAAAATTAGCGGCCATTATCTACTGATAATCAGTGTCCTAATATCCTGCCTAGTTTTCTCAGTCAAAAAAAAATTATTATTCAGTTGACATTTGAGGCCTTAAAGGTACTTACTAGAGAACGTCTACTGCTAATCAATTAGGTAGACACAAAAAACCAAAACCTGTTCCTAAGAACAATCTAGTAACCCTAAAATCCAAGTTATGAGAAATGCTGCAATTCGCATTGCCTGCCTACTATTAGCCTTTTCTACCATCAGCACATTCGGCTATAGTCACCCCACCCCCACTCCAATTTATCGAACTTTCGAACTGGATCAACTGCCTACCTTCGATGAGAATGGTATGGATCTTGGTACTTTTCTACAAGAGGCCTTGGTCTATCCAATACAGGCACGGGAAGAGGCTATTGAAGGCAAAGTATTTATCGAATTCATCGTTGCACCCGACGGTCAAATTGAAAACCCCACCGTAGTTCGGGGCATTGGTTATGGATGTGACGAAGAGGTATTGCGTGTTTTTGAGCAAATGGCTGCCTGGAAACCAGGTATTAAGCAAAATCGCCCTGTACCTACTCGAATCGTTCTTCCGATCACATTTGATCTCGAATAAAGGAGGATTCCTCCTTGCCATCCAGGAAATCTTTCGTCGAACCTGGATGGCAGTAATTTTACTTTTTTTTGCAAAACACTTGCCTTTATTTCCTTTAACAAAACCCACCACCAACTATCTCACTAACAAACAGTTGCAATCAGATATCACTTTTTAAAACCGAATAACATACCCAAACTATCTCTGCAACCGAGCTTAGCTTCCTCGATATGCCTATGTAAAGCAACACCGGCATAGCTTCTATCACACTCCCATTCAGTACCCAATAGAGAATCATGCAAAGGGGGTAACAATTGCCTCGCCTGAATAGTCAAAGAATTGTGTATAGGCTCTTGACTCAATGGTTTTGTCCTGCCTGTAAGCAGGCGTTCAAACTAGTTAAGAATTACTTCTTGAAGAAAAAGGCTACAGAATAGATTCTTCAAACCCATTTATTCCATCTAAAAACTTAATAATTAAGCATGAGAAACACAGTCATCCGCATCGTTTGTTTGTTCTTAACCATCGCCTACCTACCTCTTAATGCATGGAGTACTACCCCTCCAAATCGAATCTTTCAGGTTTTCGAGTTGGACCAGGTACCGAGTTTTGATGAGGAAGGAATGAACCTAGGTACTTTTCTTGAACTTGAATTGATCTACCCAATGGAAGCGAGGGAAGAAGCCATCGAGGGCAAAGTCTTTATCGAGTTCATTATTGCAGCAGATGGCCAAATTAAAAGCCCTAACATCCTTAGAGGTATTGGCTATGGTTGTGATGAAGAAGTTTTGCGAGTATTTGAAGACATGTGTAAGTGGAAACCTGGAATCAAAGCAAACCAGGCTGTAGCCACTCGCCTTGTACTTCCCATCACCTTTACCTTAGAATAGGAGATAAGTTTATTTAATCCACCATCCCAAGCCTCCTTCGGGAAAAACTTGGGATGGTTATATCACTATCATTCACGCTTTACGAAAGCACCCAAGGCCGCCCAGTACCGCTGTTTCATTCCCTCCACATCAATCCAGGTGTATGCATGGATACCTCTTTTCAAATTATCATCTGGAGTCACAAATACTTCCTCCTTCGCAAGATTTGGTTGGGCTAATGCCTCAATGATGGCCACATCCCACATGATCCAGTTACGTTTTTCCTTATCTGTCTTTTGCCAAAAGCGATCGTAAGATTCCCAGCGCCCCACCAGATAATTGCCAATCCCTGCTCTACCCTTTAGATGACGATCCACCTCTTCCTTCTGAAACACCAAGTGTTGACTCGTCGTAGCCGTCATGACATGGAAGTCCAGGTTGTGGGTATTCAATAGAAGATCCGTAGCATTTGGATCATTATTCGTATTGAATTCCCGCTTACTCCAGGCATTTTGTTTCACGTCATGCCAAAATCCAATATAGCAGACCTTTAGCTTAGGAATGATCGTGGGATCCATCAGTATGGCAGAAGCTATATTAGTGTTTGGGCCTAAAGTAACCACTACTAACTTCTCCCCTGCCGGGCTAGCATGTGCTTTTTCGATAATTAAACGAGCAGCGGCAGAAGGTTGCGGGCGCATGGTATTGACCATCGGCACATTGGCGCCCATAGCTAGAGGTATATCGGTGACTCCCATTAATTGGGCAATTTCTTCATTGAGCTTTTGACTCAGGCCGACAGAGTCATTCGGAGCCCGATCTTGGGTATGCCACTGAGCAGAGGTAAGCCCTTCTAGCTGAAAACTGGGTTCAATTAACGCTCTAGCAATCGCAAAAAGATCATCCACTTCATTAGCCGTATCAGCATCGACGATTAATCGCAACTTCTCCTCTCTAGAAAAGGGCTCAGGCTTGGCCTGGAGTAAAAAACCAGGGACGGTGACAGCCGCAGCGGCTAGCCCGGTCTGCTTTAGGAATTGACGTCTATTTTGATTCCAAGGTTGAGGCTTCTGCATGTTTTTGTTCCATTTCTTTTTCCATCGCAGCTTTGGTCGGCAGGATTATCTTCGCTAGATCAAAGATCGGTTTGAATAATTCGCCCGAGCTTCCACTACGGTTAACCATCATAGCGATACTCATATCATATTCTGGGAACAGAATCAGCAAGGTAATCGATCCGGTGATTGTGCCACCATGATGTATAATCTTAACACTCTCGTCTGGAACTAGTTTGGACAACTCTCCGATTCGCCATCCTAAAGCATAGTGCTGAGGGTTCATTTCTCCATTTGCCAGCAAAATAGGTTCCCATAACTCTTCCTTAGTTCCCTGTTTCAAAAAACGATTATTCAGCAGAGCATTGGCCATTTTCACCAGATCCGTTGGAGTCGACAACATTCCCCCTCCAGCCCATTTGTAACTACTGTTGACCGAATAAGCTTCTCGATATTTGCCATTCCTTACGATATAAAAACTAGCTCTTTGTGGAATCTCTGTATTGGACCAATCTCCCATCGTCTGGGTCATCTGCAAAGGCCTAAAGACCTTATTTTCCATGTAGTTCAAAAAGGGTTCACCACTAGCCTCTTCCATGGCTGCGCTTAATAAGGTGTACCCATAGGTAGAATATCGGAAACCGTGCCCTGGCTCAAACTGTAAATCATCCTTGGCAAAGATGGCCACACTTTCTTCCATTTTGTCAAATTGACGATTGCTTAAGCTTTCATAGGCAGGGAAGCAAAAACAGGGCCGATAGTGTCGGATGCCGGAGGTATGCGAGGCCAGTTGCCGTAAGGTGATATCCGGTTGATTCGCCCCAAAGTACGGAACGTAAGACTGGACCGTTTGATCTAGTTCGACTAGACCATCTTCCACCATCTTGGCAAGTCCTATACTAGTAATGGATTTGGAAACACTACCTACTCTAAACTGAGTTTGTACACTCGCGAGCTTCTCTTCATCGATATCTGCATATCCCAAGGCCTGTGCCCAGATCACCTCGTTATTAAGGCTGATGGCAGCGGAAATACCTGGAGCATCCAGCTTCTTTGCCGTAGCGATTAGTGATTCCTTTAAATCAGGCTCAACTTGCTGCCATTGACTTTTCACTACGGCGGTAGATGAAGTGGGGATATCAGGTAAACTTCTCAGTCCTACATAAGGTAGCAGCAATGGATAAAACATAATGGCGCCAAGTAGGGCAAGAGATAAAATGGTGATGGCTAGTCCTAGTAATACCTTTTTCATGATCGGTGACTTTTAGTTTCTCTCGAATTTATTTAATGGCAAGTACCACAAAATCAACCGTTGAGTCGTCTCAATGCGGGCAATAGGACGTCTCGATACCTGTCAGCAGATACTGAGACCTATATTTCATCATTCTATTTGTCTCGAAAAGTTCGCGGCGAGGAACCGGTATAGGATCTAAAGATGCGATTGAAAGTAGCCTTGGAATTAAAGCCTGCATCCAGCGCAATGATAAGGATAGTAAGGTGTTGAAAGCCTGGGTCTCTTAGCTTTTGTTTGACCTCCTCCACTCGAAATTCATTCACGAAGGTGTAGAAATTTTTCTCAAAGTGTTGATTGAGCGCTGATGATATTTCGCGGGCCGAAATACCGGTGTGATCGGCCAATTTTCCGATACTAAGCTCTGGATCCAGGAATAGTCGATCCTCCAGCATGCTTTTTTGCAGAGCACTGGCAGTAGTTGTAAAGTCTTTGTCTTTACTAGCGGGCCGATTTTGCCACAAGTCTCTATCTAGCGATACTTGGCTTTGACGAATACCTCCAATGCCCAACCAAAAAATTATGATGGCAAATAAAAGCGTATTTAAGCTGTCGTACTGGAGCAGCTTCCCTTCAAAAAATTCCATTTCGAAATCATAAAAGATGCGAAAATCGACAATGTACACCACAATTTGTGGGATGAGTACCACTGCACCTAGGAAGTAGAGCTGGCTCAGCCAATGCAAGGTTAATGATTCAGTACTGGAATATTGTTGCTCCAGAGACCCTTTATACTTTTTCAATAATTGGAAGGATAAATAACTAAAAACTAGCAAGGGAAATATCGCATAGGCAGAAGTCGCCTCAGTGAAATTATGCAGGAGTGGATAGGGATTGGTTCGTCCCAGAATTAGGTGATAAATATTATGTGGGTATTCTAAAATTATCCAGCAAAGATGCCAGGCATGTTTGGGACGCAATTGAAAATCAGGGTCTGTCAAAGTTCTCACATACAAATAAAAAGACGGACCGATCCAGTAGTTTAAATTCCCGGGTAACCAATGTATCCAAGGGTAATAATCATACATCCCCAGATCAATGCAAAGCTGGGTCAATACCCCATAGCCAATTGAAAACAGGAGCAATGCCAGAAATCGATTGGCCAAACGGTTCTCTTGCTTTTGTAGAAGCAGAAAACTAAAAACCCAGGCATTGCTAATGACAGCCAAGCTCAGGGCTTGTATAATGGTCAATTTGATCTCTGGCACTGGTCCTTAATTGTGGTCTAGCAAGAAAACACGGTCAAGCCTTTCGCAAATAATCCGGCATAGTAAGCCAGAGTTCTTCGATCCGATACATGTGAAAGTGGTCATGCATCATCACATGACGAATCCACAGTAGCGCACTCATATGGCGATATTCTGGGTGACTTCCCTCATTGGTCCATTGCGCTTCCGTAAAGGTGGACAATAGATCCACCATCTCTTGTCGGTGTATGCGAAAATCCTTCAGGGATTGCTGCAGGTCCAAGTCTGCTAGGTAATCATCAGGTACCGTGGTTCCGGGTAAATAGGGCGTGAATACGGGATTGGGTTCGTTCTGGAAACGCTTAAACCGCTCAAAGATCATTTTTTGAGCTTCTTCCAGGTGAACCGCATGCTCATGAATACTCCACTTCCCAGGTATTCGGCGTTCTTTGAGCATTTCTTCGGGTATCTCCGCCAAAAGGTCTTCCAATAGGTCGGGTGCCGCTGCCAATACTTGCAGCTTTTTTTCAATTAACATAAATAAGGATTGAAAGATGAGCGGACAATTTAAAGGTTTCGAGACACAAAATCAGCTTTATCTTTTCTACTATAGTTTCCTTATCTCTATGTTTTTATACCAGGCTTCGGCCGGAACGCCGCTATGTATCTGCACACAGATTGCACCTTCTTGCGCTATGTCCTCTTCAAACTCCTCGTACTCCAACACCAAGGTATCATTCAACCAAAATTTGATTTCCTGTCCTTGACATAAGATGCGATAGTCATTCCAGGCATCCACATCCACCACGGAACTCACTAACTTGGGGTCTGCTTGCAAGAGAAAGAGCTTACGCCGCGATTCATCATATAAGGAGCCCCACAGCGGCCGATTATTCAAGAATCCGATATCCGCTTGGTAACCAATCACTTCATGGTCATTCGGGATGCGCTCTGACCGGAACTGGATACCTGCATTATTCTCTTTTGAGGTAAACTTCACTTGCATTCGAAGCTCAAAATCGCCAAAGATTTCCTCTGTACAAAGAAATTGATTCTTAGGAATCTCCCGGTCCAAGGCTCCCGCTACGATCGCCCCCGCTTCAATCCGAAAAAAGTCTTTGCTTCCCTCCCAACCTTGCCATGTTTGGCCATCAAAGATAGCGGTGAAATCTTCTGAAGAGTTGGTCCCGCACCCAAGGTACAGGCCAGCAAAAATGAGTAACCATAGTACTTGTTTCATTCGCTCTATAAATTTGTTGAATCAATGAAGGAAAATAGTTGTAATTGGAGTACTTTCCAAGCACTTTAGTAGATGACCTTAGTAATAAGGTCCCTACCAATGGTATGACCTCCCTGCCTAGGAGACCCGACTTTTCCCGACACAAAGAAGGATTTGAAGAAATTTATCCTTAGGTACAAAACCTAGCTTGGCAAAAGTTGTTACTTTTGTAGAATAAGTCTAAATAAACTTGCCGGTCGTGTTTGCACGATCAGTACTATAAAAATAGGAACATGGAAAATACGGTCACGAAGAGCCCAGTGATGCTATATACGGAACAAACGCCAAACCCAGAATCTTTGAAGTTTGTTACCAATCGTATGTTGTATAAAGGAACAGCTGATTTCCGCGAGGAAGAATTGGCTAGAGAATGGTCTCCCATGGGCACTGCCTTATTTGACAAACCTTTCGTCAAGGGAGTATACATCTGCAATAACTTTGTAACGGTAACTAAAGAATTCAACTACGAGTGGGCAGACATTATGCTTCCACTGAAAGAATTCATCAAAGGTTACATCCAAGACGGAGGAGCTATTCTGAATGAAGGCTTTGAGGACGCAATGGCAGAGTTGGAAGCAGAGCGAGGAGCAAGCTATGAATACTCTGAGGATGAAGCAGAAATCGTGGTAAAGATCAAGGAACTAATTGACACTTATGTGAAGCCAGCCGTAGAAACGGACGGCGGTAATATAGAGTTCAAATCCTATGATGAAGGCATTGTAACCGTGGTATTGCAAGGTTCTTGCAGTGGTTGTCCTTCTTCGACGGTGACGCTAAAAGCCGGTATCGAAGGTATGTTGAAGCGTATGATTCCTGAAGTGAAGGAAGTCGTTTCAGAAATGGGATAATGCCCAAATCGGAAATTGGAAGTTGGACATGCGAGGTGGAGCACTTGTGCTTTGAATCGTTTCCGACTTCCAAGTTCACATTTCTCTCATTTTCCCTTTCATTCTTCTTCTATACCCAGTCCTTCCAAGGTATACTCCACATCTAGACTTTCTAAATAACTTTTGATCGGTTTCATCCCCATGGCTTCGCGCCTTTGGTTGAGTTGGGCTGGATCTCTCAATTTATATAGGGTCCAAACATCTGTGGTATCTTTCTTAACCAGCTGCGTCCCATACAGTTGTTTTTTTCCAAAATCTCTCATCATCCGATCTTCCATCATGGCCAGGCAACGCTTTTTCAGGTCTCCCTTCTCCACACATTCTTTAATAACGGGATAGTACATAATGCGCAAACGCGGCTGATACATATGTTGTAGGGTGTAAAAAAGCCCCATCATCCCTTGCTCCCCTACCTCTTTCTTGGTTGGTATACCACATTTCTGTAGAATTCCCAGCACTAATTGTTTATTCTCCTCGTAAAGACTATCTATCAGGCGAAACTGCCCTTCTCCCGCTAATCTAATCCGGCTAAAGCCACGCATAAAACGTTCCAAATCCACGGAATCTCTTATTTTTTGCAACTCCTTTTCGCGTTTATAGATCATCCTAAGTGCACGTCTTTTAACATCGCAATCAACGGTTTTTGGCTCCACCTGCTCCCAAGAACGTAGCCCCGCCATCAAGGTCCGCTGCTGTACCTCCAACAGATCATCTTCGTAAGTCGGTGTACGTACAACTAACTCTATCACTTCGTCGTTGGCATCCGCATAATAGTCATAGGCCAATTGGCCCTTATCCAACTTTTCTCGGTATTCATCAGAAAGGGGAGCACCAAGGCTATCTTTAAAGACCACATACGGAGAAAAGGGTCTTTTTTGTCGAGCCCGTTCTAGGACCTCTTCCGCGTCTAACTTGCGAAGATCAGGCGGCTCGTAGGTTTTTGGATTGGATTGGCAGCCAGCCAGCGCCAGTAGAATTATGGCCGGTAGATATTTCTGTAACATCACGCGCAGTTTATATCAGTCACAGAAAAGGTAAGGAGTTTGTGTAGTAAAAAACAAAAAGCCGTGGCGATTAACAAATCATTTGAAAATCGCCACGGCTTTGTTAGGCTAAAGTATCAACTATGGGTTAGTCCAAGCCCAAAATCTTCTTATTACCAGCCTCATCTACTCCTGCATCGGCAAAATCATCGAAGGCTCTTTCCGTGACTTTAATCAGGTGGTCACTGATAAATGGTGCTCCTTCGGCTGCTCCCTGATCGGAGTCCTTGATCGCACATTCCCATTCCAATACAGCCCAACCATCATAGTCATATTGCGAAAGCTTGGAGAATATGGAAGTAAAGTCTACCTCTCCGTCTCCTAAAGAACGGAAGCGACCCGCTCGCTTTACCCAGCCTTGGTAACCTCCGTATACTCCTTGGCGCCCAGTTGGATTGAATTCGGCATCCTTTACGTGGAAAGCCTTGATGCGTTCGTGGTAGATATCTATGAAATCTAAGTAATCAAGAGCCTGTAATACAAAGTGACTAGGATCATAGTTGATATTGGCGCGCTTATG
>JAHQWA010000604.1 GCA_019634045.1 Saprospiraceae bacterium | reverse complement strand
GTATTCCTACCTATGTTTGGTACCATCGGATTTGATTATGGTCTTGGTTTTGATAAACCAGGAGCAAGAACACTTCCATTCGGGCTTGCTCTTTTCTATGCGCTATTCTGGTTCGAAACCAAGCACAATGTTGAAATCACCCAGATTGTTAAGTGTTCTTGCTCCTGGTTTATCAAAACCAAGACCATAATCAAATCCGATGGTACCAAACATAGGTAGGAATACCCGAAGTCCCATACCCACTGATCGCTTGAGGTCAAATGGATTAAAGTCGCGAAGACTTCTCCAAGTATTACCCCCTTGAGCAAAGGCTAAGACGTATATGGTAGAACTCGGATTAACCGATAGCGGATATCGTAGTTCCAGCGTGAATTTATCGAATACTGGTGTAGGAACCGTCGCGGAAGAACCGTTTGGATCCAAGTTTGCTTCGAGCTGATTCTCTTCGTATCCACGCAATGAGATAATATCTACACCTGCAAAACCAAATTGCTGGTTATTGATACCATCACCACCCACCTGGAATCGTTCGAAAGGTGAAGTTCCGATGTCTCGGTTATAAAATCCTAGGATACCGATTTTTGCTTGAGCCTTCAACACTAACTTACCCGCATTACTACTAGGATCATTCCCTCCGGCAAGTGTCGTATACCATTCAGCATCGAACCGCCATTTGTGGTACTCCAACCAGCGGAATCTTTCCTCTGGTGTCTGCTCGGCATAATTCGCATTTCTATTGAAAATAGAGTAGGGAGGTGTCAACTGAACAGATAAAGAGATTTTAGAACCATTTGCTGGGAAAAGCGGATCACTCACCGTGGTTCGAGCAATTGTCTGCTTGATACTGAAGTTGTTAAAACTACCAGAGTTTACGATCGTCCCGTCATCAGTTCGGAAGTTGGTCCAGTTGTCTAGATTCAGTGCTTGAATATTGATAGCCGTACTGGATATAAAGTTATCATCTGGCCAGCGAAGACGTGTTCCTAAACTAACAGAGATCTGCGAAATATCGAAGCTTTGTCCCGTGAAGGCAAAGCGATTATAGAAACCCGCTACGGTAAAGGCATTGGGTTTTCTCCCGCCCAACCAAGGCTCAGTCAAGGATACATTATAAGATTGGTAAAACTCACCATTTGTTTGTGCTCGAATAGATAGTCGTTGGCCATCTCCTTGCGGTAATGGGCGCCAGGCTTCTCCTTTGAACATATTTCGCAAGGAGAAATTATTGAAGGAAACTCCGAGTGTACCAATTACGCGACGGAATCCACCCCAACCAGCGGAAAGCTCCAATTGATCAGATGGCTTTTCTTCAACAGTATATTCGATGTCGACGGTACCTCGATTCGGATTTACCGGTGTATTGATACCAAGTGCTTCCGGATTGAAATATCCTAAGTTGACAATCTCCCGCTGAGAACGTATGATATCTGAACGACTAAACTTGGAACCAGGTCTAGTTCTAAGTTCACGACGGATAACGTGTTCGTGTGTACGATCATTCCCCGCTATCACAACCTTATCGATGGTCGCTTGCGGCCCTTCAAAGATTCTAATCTCTAGATCGATAGAATCACCATCTATTGCTACCTCCGCTGGATCAACCTGAAAGAACAGGTATCCATTGTCCATATACTGGGTACTCACATCACGACCATCCTGACTGAATCGAAGCCGAGTCTCTAACAATTCTTGATTGTAGATATCTCCTTTATTGATTCCTAGGATGCTTTGCAGGGCTTCGGTATTGTAGATGGTATTACCTTTCCAAGCGATATTGCGGAAGTAGTATTGGGACCCTTCCTCGATAGCAAGATTGATCATGACTAGGCCATCTTCATTTCGCCAAATGCTATCCGCTCTGATCTGCGCATCTCGGTAGCCTAGTTTATTATAGAAGGAGATTACCTGATTTTTATCTTCCTCGAAGTCATCCTTGATTAGCTTAGATGAGGCGAATATTTTTCTTTTTCGCCGGGTGTTTTTCATCTGCTTACGGAGCTTCTTAGCCGTAACGCTGTTATTGCCAGTGAAGGTAATGTCATCGATTTTCACTCGAGAACCACGGTCGATGTCAAAAATGAGTAGAACCGAGTTGATTCTAGCGGTATCTTTTTGTTCAATAACATCAACGCTCACATCCAAAAATCCTTTGTTGATAAAGAAACCCTGGATGGCTTCAGAGGAATTCACCTTGATATTTTCAGTGACGATACCCCCTTTCAAAAGGAAGCGGTTCACTTCGTCATTGAGGTCGTCATGATAAGATTTCTTGGTTCCTCGATAGGTATGTCGGGATAAGCGAGGTCGTTCCTGCAGGTGTACTTCCAAAAAGATCACATCTCCAATTACCTTTTCCTGTACGATCTTTACATCCGTAAAGAGCCTCAATTTCCAGAGGGCTTTAATCGCTTTAGGAATTTCTGGTCCTGGAATCCTAATGTTCTCTCCAATTTTCAAGCCGGTTACTCCGATGATGGCATTATCATCACTGAAGTTGGCACCGACTACGGTGATACCACCGATCTCGAAGTCCTTCGGCTCCCCGTAGGTCATGACATCAAGCGTGTCAGCAACCTGTGCCCCTAGGAAAAAGGGACACAAACAAACGAAACAAAAAAGTAAAAGATTTTTTTTCATCCTCTTATTCTAATTAAAGCACCGGAGTTCTTCGGGTGAATTATGAACTCCAACTTCGCAGTGGAAATACACTTTTACGGATTATTTGACCGCAATTTTGGATGGCTGACTTTTGATATGGGTCATCTTAGCCATTACCAAAACGAACCAGATCTTCATCTGTTGCCAGTAGAAATGCAATTTCTGGGACGCTTTGGGTCAAAACCTGGACCTCTTCTTTGCGATTCAATGACAAGTTCCATACAATCGACAGAATCAATCAGAGAAGGATACACAAAAGAAAGAGAGTAGGTAGTAAACAATGGTTGTATGCTTATACCAATTGCTCACTAATTTTTCCAAAGCGCCTTTCTCGGTTTTGGTAATCGATAATGGCTTGATAGAATTGGTTTTTTCGAAAGTCGGGCCAAAACACCGGACTGAAATACAATTCTGAGTAAGCCAATTGCCAGAGCAGAAAATTGCTAATTCTCCTTTCGCCACTAGTGCGGATCAATAGTTCAGGATCTGGAATATTGCTAGTGCTTAACGATTGAGCGAGGCGTTCCTCATCAATTTCATCCGTAGAAATGACACCTTCTTGTACTTGTTTAGCCAATTTTTGAGCGGCTTGGGTTAAATCCCATTTACCACTGTAATTGAGCGCCAGGATGAGGGTCATCCTGGTATTATTCTTGGTATTTTCGATGCCCCTGAGAAGCGCTGAGTGCGTTTCTTTGGGCAACAGACTAATGTCACCAATAGCCTGTAATCTGATGTTATTTTTGTTGAGGGTGTTGATCTCCTTGTGAAGTGTTTCGACTAGCAATCGCATCAATGCTCCGACTTCTACCTTAGGGCGCTTCCAGTTTTCCGTTGAGAAAGCGTAAAGCGTTAAATAAGAGACTCCAAGTTCAGCTGCCGCTTCTGTCGTTTCGCGAACAGCTTTCACCCCATTGCGATGACCAAAAACACGCGGTTTGCCGTGCTGCTTGGCCCATCTGCCATTGCCATCCATAATGATGGCAATATGCTTGGGGAGTTTCTCAGGTATTATCTCTGATTTAAGGTCCATTTTCTTGGCTTCGACGCTTAGCACACCTAGCTTTCTTATTCTGTGAGTATTTCACTTGTTTTTCTTGCCTATGGGATAATGGCTAGAACCTTGTTCGACATTACTTTAGGTCCTTAAGGATTGCCATTACACGCTGGCAAAGAGAAATACCTAGGAAGGGAATTTACTAGGTAGCTACCAGGTTCTCAAAAATTCGCACAAAGTTAAGAAGATTTATGTAAAATAGGCCACTTTGTCAAATCTGTCGTATTTTGTGCAGATTAAACGACACCAAATGAAGTTTGAAGAATATCAATATGAACGACCAGAAATGGTCGATTTTTCCACCCGATTTGAGTCCTTACTTAATCAATTTAAGGAAGCGCCCGACCTCGCCACGCAAAACCAACTCTTTAGCCAGATCAATGAAATGCGTACGGAGTTTATGTCGATGTACAATATATGCTACATCCGACATACGGTAGACACGGCTAATGAATTCTACGAAAAAGAAAATGCCTTTTTTGATCAAGAGATGCCCGCTTACGAGGGGCTGAATACTCAATTTTACCGGCTACTCTTGGAATCCAAGTTTAGAAAGGAGCTAGAATCCAAGTGGGGGAGTCAGTTATTCACCATTGCAGAATTAAGCCTGAAAACCTTCAAACCTGCCATTCTACAAGATATGCAGGAGGAAAATAGGTTGAGCAGTGAATACGTTAAGCTGAAAGCCAGTGCTAAGATCAACTTTAAAGGGAAAGAGCACAATTTATCTTCCATCTTTGTGGAAGAGACCGGTCCAGACCGAGATTCTCGGTCGGCGGCAGCTAGTGCCAAATGGGCTTTCTTTGAAGCAAATTCGGATGCCTTTGATTCCATTTTCAATATGTTGGTAAAAACGAGGCATGGCATCGCGAAAAAATTGGGTTTCAAAAATTTTATTGAGCTAGGATATGCGCGGATGCTGCGTTCTGACTATGACGCTGAAATGGTTGCCCATTTTCGCGAACAAATTCGACAATATGTTGTACCTTTAGCCACGTCGTTATACGAACGACAACGAAAGCGTTTGGGGATTGAGGAATTGAAGTATTATGATGAAGAGTTTCGGTTTGCTTCTGGCAATCCAGCCCCCAAAGGAGATCCTAATTGGATCATTAATAACGCTAACGAAATGTACAGTGAGCTTTCTGAAGAGACCCAGGAGTTTTTTCGCTTTATGCAGGAAAATCAACTCATGGATCTGGAGACAAAGCCTAGTAAGGCCACCGGCGGATACTGTACTTACATAGGAAAATTCAAAGCTCCCTATATATTTTCTAATTTTAATGGGACGAGTGGCGATATCGATGTGCTCACGCACGAGGCGGGTCATGCCTTTCAGGTTTATGCCAGCCGAAATATCGGTATCAATGAATACAATTGGCCCACCTATGAGGCCTGCGAGATTCACTCCATGAGCATGGAATTCTTTACTTGGCCATGGATGCACTTGTTCTTCGAAACAGACACTAACAAATACAAGTTTGCGCACTTGAGCAATGCTATATGCTTTCTTCCTTATGGAGTAGCAGTGGATGAATTTCAGCACTTTGTGTATGAGAACCCGGATGCCACGCCCAAGGAAAGAAATAAAGCATGGAAAGCTATTGAACATAAATACTTACCCCACAGAAATTACGACGGAAATCAATATTTGGAAAATGGGGGATTTTGGCAAAAACAAAGCCATATCTACTCTTCACCATTTTATTATATTGATTACACTTTGGCCCAAATTTGTGCTTTTCAATTTTGGCTCAAAGATCAAAAAAACCATAGACATGCATGGGCGGATTACCTTCGACTATGCAAAGCGGGAGGAAGTAAATCTTTTCTCGAGCTAGTCAAACTGGCAAACCTGAGTTCTCCCTTCGAGGACAATGGCATAGCCTCCGTCGTTAAGGACATCAAAACATGGTTGGATTCTATAGATGACAGTGACTTCTAGCCCCACCGTCTAGTCACCTAGATCGTGCTGACCGAAATAGTCAGTCTTTGTTGCTGTTTCATCGCCTATAGCTTCTACTCGTAAGGGTATTAGCCTGGTGTAATTGTGAATCACAATCTCTATACTGATGGACGTAATATTACTTAGTTTTCTGACTGCTTTCACGCTGACGTATTTTGCCATTCCCTCGATCATTTATTTGGCAAAGGAGAAACGAATATTTGATGAACCTGGGAATCGTAGTTCGCACAACGTGAGTACCCCTTCACTAGGAGGGATTGCCATCTTTGCGGGTGTACTTTTTTCGATTGTCCTTTGGACGCCTTTCGGTGAATTCAATCAACTTCAATATATTCTCTGTGCCTTTTTGATCCTGTTTTTGGTGGGAGCCAGGGATGATGTTTTACCGATGGCAGCCAATAAGAAAATGTTCGCTCAGATACTGGCGGCCAGTATCTTAGTGTTTAAATCGAATATTGAACTGACCGGCCTTTACGGTCTATTTGGAATGGATGGAGAGTTGCCATATTGGATATCCTGCTTGATCTCCATATTTACCATCTTGGTTATTGTTAATGCTTTCAATCTCATTGATGGCATCAACGGCCTAGCAGGGGCTGTAGGTTCTTTGATCGCTTCCACATTGGGTTGTTGGTTTATTTTAACCGAGCACTTCGAATATGCAATTGTTGCCTTTGCTTGTGTAGGCGCAATAGTCGCTTTCTTGAAGTATAATTTTACCCCTGCAAAAATATTCATGGGAGATACTGGCTCCCTGCATATTGGATTGGTTTGCGCTATCCTCGTCATCAAGTTTATCGACATTAACTTCCATTTGCCCGAAGGGGCGCCTTTTAAGTTAGGCGCTACTCCTGTGGTAGCCATTGGGATTATGATTATTCCTCTATTTGATACGATTAGGGTTTTCATCACTCGGATCATTAGAGGGTATTCGCCTTTCCACCCTGATCGCCGACATATACACCATTTATTGCTTGATTATGGTTGCAGTCATATGCGTGCCACGGGAATCTTGCTATTTGTAAATGTGATCTTTATTTCTTTTGTCCTCGCTTTTCATAGTGTAATTGAACTACACTTGTTATTTTGTACCGTACTAGTGGCGGCTACTGCTTTGACCTATTTTCTGCATAATGCGGTAGTAAGAAAGAAATGGCAGCAGCAAACTAGTTTACCGCCCAAGCGGAAACCACAACCCTCGGAATCTACGGTATAAATGCTACAATTTGCGCTTGTTTTTTTAGGTGGAGGTCTTGGAAGCCTATGTCGATATGGAATAGCACGAATGCTTTCTAGTCAGGCCTTTCAGTTTCCACTGGCCACATTATTAGCCAATATCATTAGTTGTATTGTATTGGGATACTGTACCGGCTTGTTGTTAAGAAATGGTATATCCATGTCGGCGCGCCTCCTGATCATGACTGGCTTCTGTGGTGGGTTTAGCACATTTTCCACCTTTACAGGAGAAACGTTCTTGTTGATGCAGGAAGGGCAACATCTGCTGGCGCTGCTTAATATCGCAGGATCTATTCTTATTTGTCTGGTATGCTTCTACCTCGGAATGGTATGGGCCAAGTAAAAGCCACTCGATCTCTTTATATCTTCATGCCAGTATCCAACATTACCAAATCATATACCGCATCAATAATATCATCTACACTGGGTTTGGAGTAGTAGTCTCCATCGTCACCAAAAGGGGTACGATGAGCCGTAGCGGTCAGTGTTTTAGGGGGAGCATCCAAGTGTAGGTATCCATTCTGCTTTTCTAAAACCTCTTGCATCATGAACGCTGTGGCGCCTCCTGGCACATCTTCATCTAAAAATAGAATTCGATTGGTCTTTTTTAAGGAAGCTGAAATACGGTGTTCTAAGTCAAATGGAAGGAGTGTTTGCACATCAATCAATTCAACAGAAATTCCTAGACCTTCTAGTTGTTCAATTGCTTCTGAGGCAATACGACAACAAGAGCCATAGGTGACTAAGGTGATATCTGTGCCGGCATGCAGTACTTCCGGCACACCTAAAGGAACCGTAAAACGATCTAAATTAGCAGGAAGGACCTCTTTTTGACGATAGCCATTCAAACACTCTACAATGATAGCTGGGTCATCAGATTGCAACATGGTATTATACATACCTGCAGCTTGAGTCATATTGCGAGGCACTAGGAGATGAATACCTCTCATAGATTGGATGATCATACCCATTGGAGAGCCTGTATGCCAAATTCCCTCTAGCCGATGCCCCCTGGTACGAATAATCGCTGGAGCTATTTGCTGACCATTGGTGCGGTAGCGCAAGGTGGCCAAATCATCAGTTAGGGCAGAGAAAGCGTAGGCTAAGTAATCCAAGTACTGAATTTCAGCAATGGGCCGAAGACCTCGCATTGCCATGCCAATGGCCTGTCCTACTATGGTCCACTCACGAATGCCTGTATCGAAGACACGCTCCTCTCCATATTTTGCTTGTAGGCCGGCAAAAGCTTGATTTACATCCCCAATTTTCCCGACATCCTCCCCGAAGGCGAACACCTCATCATAGGAGGATAAAGTTTGATCAAAAAAGGCGTTCAATATTTCAAATCCATTTTTGATAGGAGCATCCTCTGCGTAAACGGCGGGTACTACCGGTACCTTCAAAGCTGATTTGTCCGTTTCGCTATACAAATGAGGGTGATATCGTCGCTTTAGCTCTAGCTGCTTTGCATTGATCCAATCGATTAGGTTCAGCTTGCCGGCATGATCTTCGTTTCGGATCAGCCGTTGCATTTTTCGTGCGCTTCTTAATAGCTCACTTAAAACGGGGTTCATTAACTCATCTAAAGCTCTATTGATGACTAAGGCCGCTTCTTTTTGAGAGGTATGTTGTAAAATAGTCTGGTAGATCTCCCGGACTTCCTTGAGTGCTGCCAGATTAGGAGTAGTATAAGCGGTCCAAGCCTTTTTCTTTCCTTCCTTTACTTGATCTTTTACTTTTATTTTAATCGCATCTAATTCCTCGGGCGTAGCCAAAGCATTTCTTAGGATCCAACTTTCCATATGAGCGATGCCATCCATCTCCTTTTCCCAATTTAAGCGCTCTTTGGATTTATAGCGTTGATGTGAACCAGAAGTAGAATGACCAAAGGGTTGGGTGCACTCCCGGACATGGAATAGAGCCGGAATGTGGGTTTCCCGCATTTTCCTAATGCCCTGCTCAAAAGCTTGGCAAAGGGTCTCGTAATCCCAGGCTTCTAAAGTATAGATGTCAAGCCCGGTTCCAGACTCATCATAGCGAAACCCTTCTAAAACCGTAGAAATATTCTCCTTTGTCGTTTGGTATTTGGCCGGAACGGAAATGCCATAGCCATCATCAAAGATGACAAAGGCAATGGGTACCTGCATCACTCCAGCCGCATTCACTGCTTCAAAAAATACACCTTCTGAAGTGGTGGCATCTCCCAAAGTGCAAAAGCTTACTTCCCTTCCCTTACGAGAGAAAGCGGATTGATGAAGGTTCGAATTCTCTTTGTAGGTTTTGGAGGCAAGTGCTAAGCCCAGTGCGTGGGGGATTTGTCCGGCTAGAGGGGATAAGGAACTCGCCACGTTATATTGGTCCTTCAGGGCGAGCCAATTGCCGGCCTGATCTACCAAGGGCGTACTGAAATGATTATTCATCTGCCGCCCGCCCGAGTAGATGTCATGTTGAGTATCGGCATATAAGGCCGTGAACAATTGCTGAGCGTTGGCTAAGCCTTTGGCTAGCATAAAGGTTTGATCGCGATAATATCCTGAATAAAAATCTCCTTTCTGGAAGGCCCTGGCCATGGCTAACTGAGGGATTTCCTTGCCAGCACTTCCCAAGCCAAATTTAGCTTTGCCGGAAAGGACTTCTTTTCTCGTGACTCCACTGATTTCACGACTCAAGCAAGCCCATTCAAAATCTTGTAGAACATTTAATTTCAGGTCCTTCGGAGATGTCTTTTGCAGGTTTATCGCTGTCATCTAATGGATTTTGGCGGAGAAGTTGTTCGAAATCATCTCTGAAAATTTTCCTGGTATTCCGAACAACTTCAATAAATAATTTGGTTAAGGCTAAGTAGTTAGTTGAGGTAAATCCTCTGTGGTGGTGTTGGGTAGTACTTCCTGTTTCTAATTGGCATCAAGGGGATCACTAGTGCGCAAGGCGAGTGGCAGATCGTTTTAATTAAGGGTGTCTACCAATAATAACAGTGTAAAAATATAAAATGATTAGTAAACTCTCAAATAATTGTAGTGAGTTCTCAATTAATTGGTCTTGTTTTACATTTTCATTACATTGTGTAAGAGAAGAGCAGGTATATCGGTGGTGTTTATTTTTATTGCTTTTGCTCACTTTATTGTCGGCTACTAGAGACCTATTCGATCTTTTTGATACAGGCTTAGGTCCATTTTAAGAATAGTGAATATGACGAAGAAAAATCCCAAGCGAAGTCCGGGACGACCAACGGAAAAGCAGAGCGCTAATTTGGACCAGATCCTACGCGTTGCGATGAAGTGTTTTGCCAGAAATGGGTATGGTGGAGTGAGCCTAAGTAGTTTGGCGAAGGAGGCAGGTGTGGCAGATTCTTTGCTCCACTATCATTTTAAGAGTAAAGAGAATATATGGAAAAAGGCACTGCAATTGGTTGGTGGAGAAATCTATAAGGAATTGAAAAACTTAGTGCCTTTGATCAAGGAACTAGATGGAGTACAAAGGCTAAAAATCTTAAACCGACAGATCGTCTATATTTCTGCCCGAAACCCGGAGTTCCAGCAGATCATTGTGCAAGAAGTCTTCTCTAAAACGGAGCGTTCTAAGTGGTTGGTGGAGGAGTTGTTGATTCCAATCTACTCCTTTCATGAATCTGTGCGAAGCGAGGAGCAAGAAAAAGGAACCATCAAGAATATTCCGCCGGCGAATTTGGTCAGTTTTATGTTTGGCGCTATCACTACTTTTTTCGCAAGAACCTACCAGATGGAAACCCAGTTTGGAGTAAACTCCTATGACGAAAGTGAGGTAGAACAACACGCCGATCTCATCAATGATCTGATCTTTAATGGCTTATTGGTTAGAGAAGATTCCGAGAAGTCCAAGGGATAATCTCTTCTTTCTTCTATTACATCAAAGTCCGTAGCTGTTAGGAATTGGTACCAAGAGACACCTCCTGTGCAGTTTTTTTCTGAAAGGAATGCTTAGGCGCTTCACAAACGGGGCAGCAGTATTCTTCCGGTAATTGTTCAAATGGAGTTCCTTCTGAAATACCCTGGGCCGGATCGCCATAGATACTATCATACTGAGTCCAGCAGGCTGGGCATTGATAAATATCCACTGTAATATCTTCTTTGGGATCCTTTTCTTCCGTAATATGACTAACTAAGTTGGTCGACTCTCCTAACTGATCAAAGTATAACTGACTCAATTCCATTAATAGGGAAGGGAGATCTATTTTATCTACATCTTGGGCGTAGGTCTTGTACACCCGGGTGTTGGGGTCAAAGTTTTTACTGTACAAAACATTGTAGGTGGGGCGGATTTGGAAATCCCCGACGATGGTGGGTTGTGGGTTTTTTACGATGACAACCGAAGTGAAGTTTTTGCCATAGTAACTGCTAACGCTAAAGGTGAGTCCGTAGGTGCTAATATCGTTTTGGTCAAAATTCCGTACCATGAATCGCTTTAAGTCAAAAGCTTCTATATCATCTACTGGTAGATGCCAGTTCAACTCAAGAGAAGAGTGACGCACATTTATGCCATTCTTACCTAAGAACTTTTCCCAAGTGATTTTATGTTTTGCGGGAATACCTTTGACGATGAAGGATTTCCATGGCGTGATGCAGATCTTCCCGATTTTACAAGCTAGACAAAGATCACACATGTCTTTGAGGAACCTCAGGTCGTATTTGTTATCTCGCCAGTATAACCCCAGCCAGTATTGATCGAGCCCCATGCGATTCATTCCTTCATAGTATGGGAAGGGGTAGAAGGGGATCGAAAGGCCTTCATTAAAGGTACGGTTATTGGTGTCCACTGAATTATTGATGAGGTGAAAGAGGTCATCAATTCTATTGGCTTCCTCCTGCAATTCCTCAATACTTTGGGCTATGGTAGCAATATCCCAGGTGTGTATGAGGACGGGGTAATAATCTTCTTTCTCATACTGAGGTAATTGGAGGTGGAGATACCAATAATCGTCATGTGTAGAGGCAATGAAGTTCAGGTTTCCCGTGAAAAGTGGAACCAAACGTTGCTGCGGGTCACAAATATTTATCTCCAGAGAGGGCCGGTAGCGAAATTGCTCCAGGATATAAAGGTAGGTGGTACCCGTTAACCAGGGGGTGCTGGGGAAGATTTCTGCCGCCGCGTAGGAGCAGACGATATTTTGGTATTTCTTTTTACTTAATTCTTCGATATTGAATTGAGGGAATTGAGCTTTTACTTGCTCCAATTTTTCCGTCTTTGGAAACAAAATATCTTGGCGAGAGCCGAAGTGGAAGAAATCCAATCCACTCCCTTCAATTAAGTGAATAATCTGTTTCAATTCACTGGGGGATAAAACACCTCCCTTTATCAATATTCTAAGTAATTCACTAGCCATTTCAGTTTTATTTGTCGGATGATTTAGGTCGTGACGGGTTTGCTGAGTCGACTTAGCTGACGTAAGATTACTTTAACTTCAGGTTTACAGCTTCCACAGCCCAGCCCAGCACCCGTGGCATTGCACAATTCTTGGAAGTCCTGACAGCCTTCCTTAATTTTCTTCTCCAGGTTCCCCAAGCCCACATTATTGCAGCTACAGACCATTCTACCTACCACGGGTTCTTTGGCTTGCTGGATCCTAAGTAGCTCTGTACGCTTATCCGATAACTCTATTCGGTTTTCGATCAAGTTTCGATATTCCGCAAATTCAGCCTTATCACCCATCAATATGGCTCCCACTAATAAATCATTGTGGATAATGCACTTTTTGTAGTAGCGTTCTCGGATATCAGTAAATACTACTTCTTCGTAAGAAGGGTCGTTGGCTGGTACATTAATGGTGCCAATGCTACAGAGATCAAGGTCATCAAACTTGAGGATATTCATTAAGGTGGACCCTTGGTAAATACTGGAAAGGTCTCCGTTAATGAATTTTGCTGCAATATCAGCTTGTTGCTCCGCCGCTGCGGTAATCCCATAGAGTTGTTGCTTAAACTCTGCCACTTCACCAACCGCAAAGATGTTGGAGTCCGAAGTTTGTAGGTAATCATTTACGATTATCCCTCTGCTACAATCAATTCCAGCGTTTTTCGCTAATTCTATATTGGGACGAGTGCCGATCGCAAATACAACAGCATGGCTGCTAATGGTTCGACCACTTTTGAGAGTGATGGTCAATTGGTGATTACCGTCCTCCTGGAATATCGTACTGACTTCATTATTGAAAAATATGGGAATGCCTCGCTCACTAACATCTTCTGCTAATAGTTTACTGGCGACGGTATCCAATTGCCGTTCCATTAGGCGAGAGGCTCGTTGTACGAGCGTAATTTGAATCCCCGTTTTCTTTAAAGCTGCCGCTATCTCCAGCCCTAATAATCCACCTCCTACAATTACAACTTGTTGCTCCTTAGAGGGCAGCTCCGTTCCTTTCAGATAATCCTTTAAACGGTCAGCATTTTCCTTGTGTCGGATGGTAAATACCCCTGGCATTTGCAAGGGCACATCTCGCGGCACAAAAGGCCGACTCCCCATGGCTAGAATCAACTTATCGTAGTAATGTAGATTGCCCCTAGCGTCTGTGACGGTCTTTTGCCCTTTGTCGATATGGGTAATTTTTAAGCTAGGAATTAAATCGATATTCAACTCTTTCAACTGATCTTTCTTCAGTTTCTGCAATTGTTCCCAGCTTAGGTGTTCACTGACATACTCGGGTAAAAGCACTCGATTGTAGAAAGGATGCGGCTCTAGAGAAAACACCTGTAGGTGATCTATGGGATTAAGAGCGCGATAGGTATTCACAAATCGATAAGCTGCCGCGCCTGCCCCAACGACGATGACTTTTTGGCGAGCCTGTTGGTATTTTTTGACTTGTACAGCGGTATACTTGAAGTCTGGTTGTTTGGAGCTGGGGTCGAGTAAGGGATTGGTTAGGTTGTTAGCCCTACCAAAGTCATTTTGTAAGATTTTGCCCCAATGCATAGGAAGGAAAACTACTCCTTCTCGATTGATATTAGAGATGCTGATTTTGACACGAACTTCCCCTCGGCGGCTATTGATAACAGCTAAATCATCGTTTTGTAAACCCCGTACAGCAGCGTCAATAGGGTGCATGCTGAGAAAAGGCGTGCCTATATGCTTTAGTAACTTATTGACTTTTCCTGTTCGGGTCATGGTATGCCATTGATCACGAATTCTTCCGGTAGTTAGCACGAGCGGGAAACTACCATCAGTAGGCTCGGAAATAGGAAGAATATTGGCTGGCGTATTAAACCATGCTTTCTGAGTATGGGTATAGAATTTCTTATCTGTAAATAGGCGAGGCGTTCCAGGGTGGTCGTCGAATGGTACCGGGAATTGGAAAGTACCCTGTTCTTTGAGTCGTTGATGACTTAAGCCAGAGATATCGATATTGGTTCCCTTTGTCAGTCGGCAATGTTCATGGTATACCTCACTACTGTTGTTGTAGTCAAAGCCTTCATAACCCATTTTTTGTGCAAAACGCCACAAGATCTCCGCATCTGGAAGTGCTTCTCCGGGGGCATCCATAGCTTTCGGAACAAAGCTAATTCGACGGTCAGAATTAGTCATTGTACCTTCCTTTTCGGCCCATCCGGCGGCGGGAAGTACCAAGTCGGCATAGGCCAAGGTATCAGACCGCTTAGAAATGTCTTGCACGACTACAAACTTGGCTTGTTCTAAGGCTTTTTCTACCTTTCTGGCATTGGGTAGGCTAACGACTGGATTGGTGCAAATGATCCAGATGGCTTTTAGTTTCCCCGATTCCAGGGCGTCAAACATCTGAGTCGCCGTTAAACCGGGTTTTGAGGGGAGATCTGGGACATTCCAGAAATCGGCAACCTCCTGCCGGTGCAGTGGGTTGGACAAAACTCGGTGAGCAGGTAGCAAATTAGCCATCCCACCGACTTCCCGCCCGCCCATGGCATTCGGTTGGCCGGTTAAAGAAAAGGGGCCCGCACCCGGTTTGCCTACCTGACCAGTGATTAGACTCAGGTTGAGGAGGGCATAATTTTTGTCTACTCCATTGGCACTTTGATTGAGGCCCATTGCCCACATGGAAATGAAGCCTTTCGCTTGGCCAATATACTGAGCTGCCAAACGAATATCCTCTACTTTGACCCCACAAAGCTCTGCTGCCTTGCGAATGGAGGTACGCATGATCAGCTGGCGGTAATTCTCAAAAAACTCTGTGTGCTCATCAATGAATGCCTTATCCCACTGCTTGGTTTCTATCAATCTCCTAGCAATCGCATTGTACAGTACTACATCCGTGCCCGGCTTGATCTGCAGGTGAAGATCGGCAATTGAGCAGGTTTGGGTGCGCCGGGGATCTACTACTATTACCTTTATTTCAGGGTTTTCTTCTTTTCTTTTTTCTAATCTGCGGAAGAGGATGGGATGGCACCAGGCGGGATTGGCACCCGCGATCATGAAACAATCGGCCAACTCGATATCCTCGTAGGCAATGGGTACGCTATCTTCCCCAAAGGTTTTCTTATAGCCAACTACTGCTGAACTCATGCAGAGGCGGCTATTGGTATCGATATTATTAGTCCCTATAAATCCTTTGGCGAGTTTGTTGACTAGATAGTATTCTTCAGTAAGGCATTGTCCAGAAACATAAAAACCAACACTATCTGGGCCATATTTACTGATCATGGATTTGAAAACGGCTGCTGCGCGGTCCAGAGCTAGATCCCAGCTGACACGTTGCATGGGATGATGCCGATTCCATCGCATTTGCGGATAGCGTAATCGATCGCTGTAATCTTGTACAACATAGTGAAGATTCATCCCTTTGGAGCACAACATCCCCTGATTGACTGGATGATCAGGGTCTCCTTCTACCTTCATCCGCCCTCTACTATCTTTCTTGATCAATACCCCACACCCAACGCCACAATAGGAGCAAGTCGACTTTTGTGTTGTATACTTCATATGCTGCACTTGTCTTTTCGAAAGGATGGAAAAGTCATGAATGACCCTATAGTCGTTGGAGAAATCTATTCCATCGATTAGAAGGATCAGGCAAGGACATTGCCTAAAAAAATTGTTGAAGGAAAAACGGTCTATAATCTAGCTCTGTAAGTGGATAAATGAACCCACTGAAACTGCATATGAAATGCGGATTGGACAGTACAAAGTTAGGGTAAACCGCTTAATGCTCCAAGAAATCGATTAGGTGCTTGCGATAGTGGTAATAATCTGGGTGGTTGAGAATCTCCTTTCGATCACGTGGGCGCTCAAATTCTACGTTTAGAATATCCCCTACTTGGGCTCTTGGTCCTGAGGTCATCATGATGATTCGATTGGCTAAGAATATAGCTTCGTCGACATCGTGAGTGATTTGTATAGCTGTGATCTTTTCTTTTTCCCACACCTCAAGTAAGACATCCTGTAAGGATGCCCGAGTTAGGGAGTCGAGCATACCAAAAGGCTCATCTAGAAGCAAGATCTTTGGGCGGAGGGCAAAGGCTCGGGCAATACCCACCCGCTGTTGCATCCCTTGTGACAACTCACTCGCTTTCTTGTGGAAAGCATCTTCCAGGCCAACCCTACTTAGGTAGTATTTACAAATGTCTTTTTGCTCAGCCTTAGAGGCATGCGGGAAAACTTGTTTTACGCCTAAGAGCACATTTTCCAAGGCCGTCATCCAGGGGAACAGACTGGGGGCTTGGAAGATTACTCCTCGGTCTGGACCAGGACCAGCAATAGGAAATTCATTAAGGTAAATATTTCCCCCTGAAATATTATTCAATCCAGCGATCATGGTCAATAGGGTGGTTTTCCCACAGCCCGAGTGGCCAATGATAGAGACAAATTCTTCCTTCATGATCTGGAGTTGTAAATTCTCCAGGACAACGTAGTCTCCCTTAGGCGTTGGATAGATCTTCGTTAAGTCTTTTATGTTGAGCATGACATCTCTCAAGCTAGCGGCAGAGGGATGTGTGATACTTGCAGCAGTCATATGATGTCTGATTGAACCTGACGAAATAGAGCAATTATTATTAAGCTACCTGTGTCAGGATAGATGATTGTCAAAAAGAATTGGTTCTCTGCTAGGCTCGCCCCCTTCTCTTTCTAAAGAAGGGGAAACTTCTGCTATTGGGCATCAATGGTTGATAATCAGGCAACTTGAATTCTGTCTTTTTCTCCAATTTGGCAGCTTCTCCTAGGTCCACGAGATAGTTCAAAATAGAAGTCCTCACTTCCTTGAATTTAGGATCGGAGTTAAGTGCTTTTTTATCCCGAGGTCGGTCGAGTTCAATAGCGTATTCCGGGCCCAAAGTTGCATTCGGGCCAGGATTAAGCGGAATGATGCGATCCGCCATGAAAACACCTTCGTCTACATCATTAGTGATCAATAAGGCTGTGCGTCGGTTAGCACTCCAGATGCGTAATATTTCCTCTTGTAGCACACCACGGGTCAAGGCATCCAAGGCGCCGAGTGGCTCATCCATTAGCAACATCTCTGGATCCATCGATAGGGCACGGGCTACGGATACACGCTGGCGCATTCCGCCAGACAATTCCTTGGGTAGCTTATTTCTGGCGGGCGTTAGATGCACCATCTCGATGAACTTTTCGGTATGCGCAGTGATCTGCTTTTGGGACCAATCTGAGTGCACTTCCTTTACTGCTAGCGCTACATTTTGGAACACACTTAACCAAGGCAATAGCGAATAATTTTGGAAGATGATCCCTCGCTCATGGCTGGTTCCTTTGATTGGTTTTCCCTTAAATAGAACCTCCCCTTCGTCCGGCTCCAGTAGCCCTGTAATGAGGTTAATCAAGGTGGTTTTTCCACTACCCGTAAACCCTACGATGGCCAGAAACTCGCCTTCCTTCATGGTTAGATTGATATTGGAGAGAACTTCCGTTCGATTAGCTCCTTCTCCATACCATTTACTTACATTTTTGAACTCAACTATATTTTCAGACATCTTGGTTCGGTGTTAAGCAGTTAATGAATAATGGATCTTGTCAGTTGTTTTATTGCGTTTCGAAGGAAACGGATTGCTGCACAAAAACCATAATTCGATCTAGTAGGAAACCAATGATTCCGATTATAAACATGGCTACGATGATCTTGGCATTCGAGTCATTGGCTCCATTCTGGAATTCTTCCCAAACGAAGGACCCCAAGCCAGGACTTTGTGCCAATAGCTCAATAGCAATCAGTACCATCCAGGCTACGGATACCGTAATTCGTAAACCCGCAAAAATTAAAGGAATGGAAGATGGGATTATGATCTTGAATATCTTCTTGCCTAGTCCAAGCTGTAACACTTTAGCCACATTCATATAGTCTGTTTTTACACTAGAAACTCCCAGACTGGTGTTAACCAAGGTAGCCCACATGGCACATAGACCTACACTGATAGCTGAGATGATAAAAGACTTATCTAACTCAGGATCTCTGATCAGGGTTTTTACGATCATGAACACTAACAACAGCCATACTACAGGAGATACAGGTTTGAAAATTTGTATCAACCAGTTGAAGGCCGTCTTTAAATTTTCACTCAAGCCAGTAATAATTCCAATGGGAATAGCAATGAACATTGCCAGAAGAAATCCAGCAAAAACAGTTTTTATACTCGTAAGAATCTGGTCGATGAATGATGGACGACCGGTGTATTTGATGGGTTTGAGGCCTTGTGCTTTTCGATCTGCATTCGTTGCGGCGACCTTGGCCTTGAATTCAGCTTTCTTGTTACTGATGGACAAATGGTCGGCCCATAAATTCTGAGCGGCGAAAATCACTTGTCTAGGAGAAGGGAGTGTATTAGGTTGACAACTCACGTCTCCAGAGAGAATACAAGCTTCCATCTGAGCAGCTGCTTCAGCACCCTGCTCAGTTCTTGCCTTTTCAATCTTGGCGGTAGCTTCAACATTGAAAAGATAATTTGCTCCTAGATGCCATAGCAGTACGAACAAAAGTATGGAAGCCAAAGAGATCAAAGCATTTTTGATAATGGCCTTGGTGTCCAGTTTGGGTATGAAACCTTTTAGCACCTTCAATGGCGAGAAAGCGGGTCCAGTTTTACCCATGGCTTTAGTGGAAATTCCAATATCACTCATGTTAGGTGGATTTACAATTTTAAAAGGGTGGGTTACGGATGATGGCTTTAGACAAGGAGACAGGGAGGCTTTGAACTAGGTCCAAAGCCTCTTTCTGTCCATGTCCTCGTGTTATTGTACGTTGTCTTTATTCCCGATTTTAAAGCCATTGATATAGCCGATCGGGTTTTTACCGTCATAGTTTTTACCATCTATGAAATCAGTAGTCGCGGGTTTATAGCCATCTGTTTCTGGGATATCTGATGCTTCCAATTTACCTTCCTCTACCAAAGCTTGTGCTGCAATCTTCCAGATGTCTGGGCGATAGATCTCCTTGATGGTTTCGTGGTACCAGCTGTCAGGCTTGGATTCAGGAATCTGTCCCCAACGACGCATTTGCGTAAGGAACCAGATACCATCAGAGTAGAATGGGTAGGTAGCGTTATAGCGGAAGAAAACATTGAAATCTGGCATAGATCGCTTGTCCCCTTTTTCGAACTCGAAAGTTCCCGTCATAGAATTCGCGATGACAACGGAGTCAGCACCTACGTATTCAGATTGAGAAAGAATGCCTACTGCTTTTGGACGATTGCCGGGGGTATCCAGCCATTTACCAGCACGGATCAATGCCTTGGTTACTGCTGTAGCGGTATTTGGGTATTTTTCCACAAAGCTTTTCGTCATCACGAATACCTTCTCTGGGTTATTTTTCCAGATGTCGTAGTTAGTTGTAACAGGAACACCAATGCCTTTGAATACTGCTTGCTGATTCCAAGGCTCTCCTACACAGTAACCGTAGATTGTACCCGCTTCCAGCGTCGCAGGCATTTGTGGAGGAGGTGTTACAGAGAGTAATACATCTGCGTCTACCTGACCCTGAATATTTCCAGCGGTATACATGCCTGGGTGGATGCCTGCAGCGGCCAACCAGTAACGGATTTCGTAGTTGTGCGTAGATACGGGGAATACCATACCCATTTTGAAAGGTTTACCGTTATTCTTGAAAGACTCTACCACTGGTTTGATCGCATCCGCAGTGATTGGGTGAGCAGGTTTGCCGCCGTCCATTGGTACGTGTGGTTTCATTTGACTCCACACTTCATTCGAAACGGTAATACCGTTTCCATTTAAATCCATGGAGAAAGGTGTAACTAAGTCTGCCTGTCGGCCAAATCCTGCACCGGCAGCGATCGGTTGTCCGGCAAGCATATGGGAACCATCTAACTGACCATCAATCACTCGATCCAATACGTTTTTCCAGTTAGATTGTGCTTCTATCGTTACATAAAGACCTTCATCTTCGAAAAAGCCCAACTCCTTGGCGATAGCCAGTGGAGCCATGTCCGTCAATTTGATAAAACCAAAGGTCAACTGTGGCTTTTCGATCGCTAGGCTGGTAGCGGAGCCTACCGCGGCCTGTGCTGTATCCTCCGTTACTTTGGGACTCCCTCCGCAAGCGGTCAGGAACATAGCCAGAAGACCTAGATAAATAAGGCTTAACTTTTTCATTTTATGTATCATTTTGATATTAGACAAAAGGTGTAGGTCACGCCAAGAATCGCTGAATCCGGCTTAAGGGTTCCATTTATTGCTCGTTGAGCAATAGCCAATTTATCTTAGCGTAACCAGTAAAATGTAGTGGTGAATGAGCCGGGAAGGCTGCTGTTTTTTGTTTGTTATGCACTCCTCTTAATGGAGTGAAAATCTTACTTATTTCTTTTCTTTCTTTTCAGTCTTCAAGAGGGTCGGCTTAAAGGTGATCATCATCCAAGCCCAATTGTTGCTCTTAATATCTCCTCCTCTTAGGTCCAACATCGTATCCGTAGCAAACAATTGAGAGAAGCCCAGATTGAAAGAAGCCCCTTTGCCGAGTGGTAAGGCGTATACCAAGTCAATCTCAGTTCCCATCATGCTGTTCAACTGATCTCCTTTCTCATCAAACTGCTTAGAGCCTGTCATGAATTCATGGACATTAGCAATCAAGGCACCTTTAGGTAAGGCAAACTTGGTTTTGAGGTAAATGTCTGTTACTCCAACGTTGCCATTAGCAGGCCCAACAAAGAAGTAATCCATGAATCCGTTATGCGCGTGATTGGTACCAAAATCTGGCGAGAAGTTGGTTACATCTGTAGTATTATCATCATCATCTTTTCCGGAGATGTATTCTACCCCAAGTGTAATAGGCGTAAGGTCTGTTTTGAGGGTAGCCTTCACACCTGCAAGTATGGCGTTTACGTTATTCGCACCTGCCTTACCGGTTTGGTAGTAGAAATCACCGGCCAGTACAATGCTACCTAGATTAATAGAAGGAATGATCCCAAAAGTTTGCTTGTACGAGATGGTAGAATCTGCTTGTTGAATACCTGCGTTCAAAGCAAGTAAAGACAGACTACCTTTGTCAAATTTCTTGTTAAACCACCCATACTGTAGGGCTTTGTAGCTTCCGCCAACGGAGTAGAAAGAAGCACCCACGTTTTGGATATAGGCTGGCTCTGGCACGTCATCATCAGAGTTGTAGGCAAAGCCAGCGTGAAATTTTGTCTTGCTTTCCTTTTTCTCATAAATGAACAAAAGGGCATCATGTCGTCGACCCTGCTGTGCCCATTCTAACCCTCCTAAGAATCTCTGATTATCATAGGAGATGATCTGGCGGCCAGCTTTGATCGAAAAAGTCTTGCTGACAAAGTACTGCCCCCAGGCTTCGCTAAGGAAAGCATTACCATCCTCTTCCTTGAAGATCTGACTTGTTTCTCCCCACATTCTTACGTCTTGCATCGCTACGCGAAACTTGTATTTGTCATCTGTAAAATCGAAATAAAGTCGACTGCGTTGCTCAGTGAAGAAGGCGGGATCTTTGCCTTTGCTAGTAGGTGTTTTGAAACCGTTACGTAATTCTGTACGAGGCCGTACCTCTGCGCTTAGAGTGAACTGGGCCTGACTGGTATTGTAGGTCATAAGGGATAAAAAAAGTAGACCTACGAGTCGTTGAAAGGGTATTCTTTTTTTCATTAGTTATGTTTTGAAAGCTAAAATGAAATAGACTTACCAGGGGCTCATTTTTGTTGAATGTCATTATTACAAAGGCAAATCTAAGTAATAATTCTTTAATACGTAGAAAAATACTTAAAAAATACGTAAAAATATTTTTAAGTACTAAGCAGTGAAATGCTGAACTCTTTTGGGCTGAGTCGCTAAAAGGCTGATTAGTAGATAGTTGGTGCTAGGGAGAGATCGTGCTAGCTAACTAGTTGGCTACTTAAAGTTGATGTATCCTTGCAGAAAGAGGGATGGAAAAGTAAAGCTGTGGCTAGGAGCGGGACTTAGATCAAGCCCAGAGATTTGGCTTTGGCAGAAAGTTCAGCAATGTTTTTGACTTTAAGTTTCTTCATGAGGTTAAAGCGATGGGCTTCAATGGTGCGGACGCTCTTGTTAAGGTTGCCAGCAATTTCCTTATTGCTGAATCCTTCCAATGCCATATCCATTACCTGTTTTTCCCGTTTGGTTAAAGTGATGGAGGGAAGGGGAGCAGAGGTAGAGGTATCCGAGTCCTCTTCATGAGTGCTCAGGTTTTCTAAGTATTTATTGGCAAGGATCTGTGAGATGTCCGCGCTAAAATACTTCTCCCCTTTGGCCACCATATGTATGGCACGTAGAAACTCTTCTTTTGAGGTATCTTTCAGCAGATAACCAAAGGAACCCGCTTCAATCGATTTCAATACATACTCCTCAGAATCATGCATGGATAGCACGATAGGCTTAGTTGTTGAGCCGGATTGAATCACATGAGCTACCGTTTCAATGCCATTTAGTTCTGGCATTCTAACATCAATGATCGCGAGATCGGGCCGTTCGGAGGCTATTTTGTCTAAAGCCTCTCGGCCGTTGGCTGCTTCCGCAATGACCTGTAAGCTATCATCGCTTTGTAGTAAAGCTTTGATACCATTTCGTACTAGTTCGTGGTCATCAGCTAGGAGAATGGTTATTTTTTCGGTTGCGGTCATGGTTTCGGGCTAGGCAGCAGTTTGATGAAGGAATACGCAAATATAAGCAAAATTACGTAGTTCGATTACGTAGTTTTTGTCTAGAGAGCCTGGTGGTGTAGAACTCCTAGGTACGGAGAGGATTGCTATTCTTTTGGCGGTAGCGGCATATTGATCGTGATTCGGGTTCCTTGATTGGGGGTGGAATGTATAAATAGCCGTCCATTAATGAAGTTGACCCGTTCACGCATAAAGGATATACCCATGCCGGATCCATCCTCAGAAATTTTGCGCCGAGGATTCTGAGGGTCAAAGCCTCGCCCATCGTCATCTACCAGAATACTGAGGATTTCTTCGCTGTGGGATAAGGTAATTAGGATGTAGTTAGACTCAGCGTATTTGATCGCGTTATTTACCGCTTCTTGGGTGATACGATAGAGGTTGGTTTCCGTGATGGAATCGAAACGCTGGCTGAAATTAGTTCGATTTTCAAATAGAATTTGTTTTCCGGTCAACTTACTCAGTTCGCTGGCCAATTTTTGCAGCCCGGGGCTGATGCCATAGTCAGAGAGTTCGGGCGGCGTGAGGTTGAAAGTCGCTATTCTCACACCTCTAATCAAACCTGTAGCGATATCGTTGATTTCGGTTAATTTGTCTTTGGCTTCATCAAGGTGCTGCAGGTTGATGGATTGGAGGTTGAAACGCAGGGCGGTGAGCATTTGGCCGATACCATCATGCATGTCGCGGGCAATTCTTTTGCGTTCCTCTTCTTGAGCTTCAATAACCTGGGAAGACAAGGTTTTCTGTTGCTGAATCTTCTCTTGGAATTGCTTTTCCTTTAACTCATCTATCTCTAGTTGGGCTCGCTTACGTGAGGTAATATTGGAGCAGAGAATGAGTAGATCTTGCTTCACGCCACTTCTATTCACGGGAACGATAGACATTTCTAACCAAAGTCGGTCTCCTTTATGCGTGGCCAACTCAATCTCGCCATTCCAGATGGCGGAGGTAGTGCTTTTGAGCAGGGTTTGCAGGTATTCCTGTTCTCCCTCATTGGCACTCATCAGATCGGCCAAGGCTCCTCGAGTCTCTTCTTCCCCAATACCTAATAGATCCCGAAATTTCTTGCTGAGGTATACGACCTTTCCATCTGTAGTTGCGCTCGCGAAAAGAGCAGCTTGATCCACCGCGAAATTAAGCGCGCGCAATTCATTTAGGGATTGCTCCTTGGCTCGATATAACTCCTCCACTTCTCTAGCCATGGTTTTCGCCTCAGTCTCAGCCTTGACGAGGTTTCCGATCGTATGTTGCATGCGGATGGCTGCTGGCCTAAAGAGGAAGAATAGTTCTGCGACCAGGATCGTTAGCGCGATGAATAGCAGCAATAGTTCAATTCGCCTTAATTGATGAATTTTCCGGGTAGCCTCTTTATCATATTGAACTACGATTTGATCCATTTGCCGAAGAAAGGGACCTTCATTAAGCAGCAATTGATCAAGTAGGGGCTGTAGTTGCGCTGCTTGCTCCGGATGGCCAATCCCATTGAGTACTCCTCGGATACTCTCGACCATATTGTTGTAGTAGGGACTAATTTGGCGGAACATGTCTTCGATGGCCGCACTGTTTGCTTTGGCTTTGCCATTCGTGGTACCCGCTTGCAGGTTCTCATGGGCATTTTGCCACAACTCGAGTGTTTGCTGGAGGTTTTCTACGGAAAGAGTGGGATGTTGATAGTTGGCCTCACTTAGCAGTAGCACTTCTTTCGCTAGCTTCTGACTAAGCATTCGCTGCCGACCCGCGACATTGACAATATGTGAATCCCCAAGCTGGGCCTGGAGATGGCTCTGCACCAATAACTGACTTATAATAATAGATAAAGCAATTGCACTAAGTGCAATAATATAAAGCCGACTTAACCTACGGAAAGTAGTTTGTTCGAGCGACTTATTCCCCTTACGTGTATCGCTTTGGCCTTCTTGCATCAAAGTGATTTAATCCGGGATGCGAGTATTCGCATGACCTTATCAGCTCCAAAAATAGGAAACTGAAACTACTCCTTAAATCCGATGAATACTTTTTCGCCTTGGACTTTTACCGGATAGGTAGCAATAGGAGGTAGATCACCATTCAAATTCTCTCCAGTTTCCAATGAAAAAGTCTTTTTATGCAAAGCACAAGCCACTTTAGGTACACCATTTTCTTCCCCTAAAAGTCCTCGAGAAAGTACCATTTCTAACTTATGAGGGCAAAGATTTTGGCAGGCGTACCAACGGCCCTGCCGAGCAAAGTAGAAGACGGCGATTTGCATGCCCTTGTACTTTACACAAACCCCACCATTTTTTGGGAACTGATTAACCGGTGCCACTTCATACCAGTTGGTGACTGAAGAGAGGTCTACTGATGTATATTGTGCGAGTAAAGCTTCCATGTTTGAAAATTTAGAATTGATGAGATGAGAACTGCTTAAGGAATGAGGTACAAATAAAAAACACAACTATGCTTCATCTTTTTCCTTCATACTGTGTTAACAAAAGCCTCATGCAGCTAGGCTATACTCGGCTTTTGTTGCCTTGTCTGCCGAAAATATATTTTGCCTACTTGTATTCTTTATTTATCCCTCCTTCCTAATCATTTGTCGGCCTACCAGGGCTTTGGCATTTTCTGATCTCTCAGTGGCACAAAAGTCAGATTGTCATCGCTATCCTCGGAATTGATGAAGTGCCGAAACCTTTGCTTTAACTCAGGGCTGTCTACTACCTGCTTCCATTCGCACTGATAGGTGTCCACCAACCCACTCATTTGCTCTTCTAGCTCTTTGGCAAGACCCAGCGAATCCTGAATTACCACTTGCTTGAGATAGTCTATCCCTCCTTCTAGCTGTTCTAGCCAGGCTGCAGTGCGAGTCAAGGGGGCAGCTGTTTTGATGTAAAACATCAGGAAGCGATCGATATACTGAAGACAAGTTGTTTTGTCGATGTTTTCGGCGAGTAGGAGGGCATGTTTAGGCTTTGCGCCGCCGTTGCCACAGACATAGAGGTTCCAACCTTCTTCCGTGGCGATAACCCCAAAGTCCTTGCAACGAGCCTCTGCACATTCTCGAATACAACCCGAAACGCCACCCTTAAGCTTATGGGGTGCCCGGATACCTTTGTATCGATTCTCCAATTCTACGGCAAAGCTTACGCTTTCGTCCATTCCGAATCTACACCAGGTGGAGCCCACGCAACTTTTTACCGTTCGCAGCGCCTTGCCATAGGCGTGGCCACTCTCAAAACCTGCGGCGATTAGCTCTTCCCAGATCTGTGGTAAATCGTTTAGCTTGGCTCCGAACATATCAATTCGTTGGCCACCGGTTATCTTGGTATACAGGTCATACTTTTGCGCTACTTTTCCCATGGCAATCAGTTTCTCAGGAGTGATTTCACCTCCTGGGACTCGAGGTACGATGGAGTAAGTCCCATTGCGCTGAATATTAGCTAAGAAGCGGTCATTTGTATCCTGAATAGTCTCTTGTTTGACGGCCGTTTCATTGTAAAGGCCCGCGAAGATGGAGGCTAAGGCAGGTTTGCAAACCTCGCAGCCATCCCCATGCCCCACCTCGTCCAAGGCTTGATCATAACTGGCAATCCCTTTGACACTAATCAGGTCAAAGAGTTCTCTTCGGCTATAAGGGAAGTGCTCACAAATCTGGGCTTTGACCGTCTTACCCATCGACTTCAAGGTTTCTCGAAGCAAGTCTTTAACCATGGGTTTACAACCCCCACAGCCAGTACTGGCCTTTGTTTCCTTACACAATTCCTTAATGGTATCACAGCCTTTCTCCCCAATAGCTCCCACCAGATCACCTTTCGTCACAGATTCACACGCACAGATCAGGGCTTGATCTGGCAAGTCCATCACTCCACCAACGGCAGCTCCTTCGCCATTCCTTGGCCCCAGAATCAAATCCTCTGGGTGAGGGGGAAGTGGCATTTCTAACTGTGTCATTTGTAGGAGCATATTATAATCGGCAGCATCTCCTACTAGAATTCCCCCGAGCAGTCTTTTGCCATCAAGAGAGACATTGATTCGTTTATATAGTCCCTTGTTTTTATCCTCGTATACAATGGCTTGACATTCGGTTTGCTCTCCCATAGCATCTCCGAAGCTCGCTACATCCACACCGATTAACTTGAGCTTTGTGGACATATCTATCTCAGCTTCCATAGCTTTCTCTTCCCCTAAAAGCTGAGCCACACAGATATCTGCCATATCATATCCAGGTGCTACTAAGCCGTAAATTTTTTCTTGATACAGTGCTACTTCTCCGATAGCATACACTGCGGAAGCCGAGGTTTGCATCTTATCATCTACCTTAACTCCTCCTCTTGAACCTATCTCGATACCGGCTTGTCTAGCCAATTCATCCCGCGGGCGTATACCGGCAGAGATCACAAGCATAGAAGTCGTATGGGACTCTCCATTGGCAAAATATAGATCTTCTATTCGACCATTACCGGCAATCTCTGTGGTGGATTTAGACGTCAAAACCTCTATCCCCAGTTCCTCTATGGTGGACTGTAGCATCCCCGCACCGGCCTCATCTAGCTGTCTGGGCATGAGACGAGGAGCAAATTCAATCACACTGGGTTCCATTTCAAGATCGAGCAGTGCTTTTGCGGCCTCTAAGCCGAGTAAGCCCCCTCCAAGTACAGTAGCTTTAGTACGCCCTTCTTTTTTCATTTTTTCTCCATAGGCAATGATTGCGTCCAAATCCTCAATCGTCCTATAAACGAATACCCCATTCTTATCCGAACCTGGGATAGGCGGGACAAAGGGAGAAGAGCCGGTAGCCAAGACTAGGTAGTCATAGGAGGCTTGGGTTCCTTTATGAGTGCTTATTGTTTTATTAGTAGTGGAGACGGAAGTAACCAGTTCGCCGGTGCAGAGTTCAATTCCATTTTCCTCATACCAGGAGTGGTCCGCCAAGATCAGGTTCTCCTCAGATTGGTTTTCAAAGTACTCACTCAAATGCACGCGGTCATAGGCGGGGCGAGGTTCCTCGCCAAATACAGTAATGTGGAATAGCTCAGGCGCTTTTGCTACTAGCTTTTCGCAAAATTTATAGCCGACCATTCCATTACCAATGACAATTACCTTTTTCTTCATTATAGGTATTTTTTAATCATTTATGTCTCAAAACTACGCAATTATACTTAAAAATACTTAGTTTTGAATCATGAAATACGTAAAAAATACTGATTTTTGCAATTCTCCTCGAATTAGTTTGGTAGGGGCAGGACCTGGGGATCCCGAATTAATTAGTCGTAAGGGGTACCGTTTATTGCAGGAAGCTGATGTGGTATTGTATGACGCCTTGGTGAGTAAAGTCTTGCTAGATGAATTGCCGCAGAAAGTACAGAAGGTATATGTTGGAAAAAGATGTGGTCAACATTCGTGGACACAGGATGAGATCAACCAGTTCTTGGTGGATTGCGCATTCAGGTATGGACATGTAGTTCGATTGAAGGGAGGGGATCCCTTTGTTTTTGGAAGAGGCCATGAGGAGCTTCAGTTTGCTGAAGGATATGGAATTCCAGTTGAAGTGATTCCAGGAATTAGTAGCGCCATTGCCGGACCAGCTAGTGTTGGTATTCCAGTGACTCACAGAGGCGTGAGCAATAGCTTTTGGGTGATTACGGCAACTACACGTCATCACCAAATATCAGAAGACATAAAGTTGGCGGCGCAAACCTCCTCAACCTTAGTGATCTTGATGGGGACCCGGAAATTATCTGAGATTGTACAATTGGTTTTACAGTATCGTTCCGCAGAGACGCCAGTTGGCTTGATTGAGTCCGCTACTTTGCCCAATGCCAGAACGATTATGGGTAGACTAGGTGGTGTGGAAGCTTTGGCCGCTGAACAAGCATTTAGCGCACCGGGAATAATCGTGATCGGAGAGGTGGCTGGCCTACATCCGTTTTTCCAATCGACAAATAGGACGGAATCTACAAGTGACAGTGCGGCAAAAGAATGGAGGAATAGCTCGGCAACAATTGTAGGATAGGGAGTACAAAAGGTAGAAACCTCAGAGCCGACTTCCCTTGGCTATTCTTTCCTGCCATTTTCATCTCATGCACTAAGCACCAGGGAATAAACATAAGTTCACCTCTGAACGCGACTTTTGGCGAAGGCCTTCGTTTCTTATCGACCAATTAGCTGAGCTTGGCTTCCCTCTTCAAGCCTTGCCCTTTCCCAACATTCTCTGCTCCCCATAATTCCGAATAACTTATTTACAAAGTACGAAGGCTCTACGTTTTTCCAGACTTTTACTTAAGTTTGAACAAACGACTAGTATGAAATCAAAACTGCTTTTTATTGGCTGCTTACTCTTAGCTGCCAGCTGTACCAATGAAAGTCAGCAGACAGAGCATAACCCACCACAAGATTCCTTATCGCACATTGCAAATGAAGAGGTAAAAAGAGTGCTGAATGGAGCAATGGATAAAGCTGGTGGATTAGAGCAATGGAACAAGTTGGCTTCTTTACAATTTACGAAAGATTACTCCTTACTATTGGAATCTGGAGAGGTGGAAAATGCGGCCTTCCAGAAACACCATTATACCTTTGGTGCGGCTCCCACCGTCGACATTGAATGGATGAAAGACGAAAACAAGAATACGATTCATTTTGAAGACGGGGAGTATGAAAAATTGTTGAACGGAGAGATGGATAGCTCGATGGCTCAACAATCAGTGATTAATACGGTCCTCAGCGCTACCTTCGTGGTGAGTATTCCTTTCAAGTTGTTGGATGAGGGGGTGAAATTGTCCTATGGAGGCTTAGATACCCTTTCGAATGGGAAGGTGGTAGAAGTACTAGAAGCCACCTATGATCCGGAAGAACATACTGCTCATAGCACTCCCGATATTTGGCGGCATTATTATGATGCAGAAGATTTTACTTTCCTCGCTTATATGGTGCAACACGCGGATCACTACAGCTATGTTGAAAACCAGAGTTTCCATGAGGTAGAGGGATTCCTGTTTCCAAAGACGCGCAAAAGTTATCGAGTGGATCAGGATAGAAACCTGCTGTATCTGCGAGCCGATTATGCTTATGATGATTACACCTTAGGCTGGGCGACTACGGACTAGCCATTTTTTGAGGCCTTAGGCGGGAAAACGAGCGGGGTCGCTCTCTTGCATTATCTGATAGACTTTCCAGAAAACATCTATGGTGCTAGGTTTGGAGAAGTAATCCCCGTCGTCACCAAAGGCGGGCCGGTGGGCTTTAGCCGTTAGGGTAGCGGGGGGAGAATCTAAATACTGATATCCTCCTTGTTCCTCCAGTACCTGTTGAAACATAAATGCACTAGCCCCGCCAGGAACATCTTCATCCAGAAACAGGATTCGATTGGTCTTCTGGAGAGATTGTACGATTCGATGTTCAAGGTCAAAGGGTAGCAGCGTCTGCACATCAATCAATTCTACTTGAATTCCCTTTTCTTCTAAAAGGGGGAGTGCCGCTTGAGCAATTCGAACACAGCTACCGTAAGTTACTAGCGTCAGATCCTTACCGGCTTGCAGTACCTCCGGAACACCTAGGGCTATCCGGAAGCTACCCAAATTATCGGGGAGCCGTTCCCGAATGCGGTAACCATTGAGGCATTCAATCAAAATGGCTGGGTCATCTGATTGTAGTAAGGTTTGATACATGCCCGCTGCTTGTACCATATTGCGTGGCACCAAGACATAAATGCCCCTCATGGAATGTAGCAACATCCCTAAGGGAGAACCCGAATGCCAAATTCCTTCCAAGCGATGTCCTCTCGTTCGAATGATGGCTGGTGCCATTTGTGTACCCTTGGTTCGGTAACGCAGGGTGGCTAGGTCATCAGTCAGTGGCGAAAAGGCATAGGCTAAATAATCGAGATACTGAAGTTCCGCTATGGGCCGTAATCCTCGCATCGCAAGTCCAATCCCTTGTCCGACGATCGTCCATTCCCGTATACCGGTATCGAAAACACGCTCTTCGCCATACTTGGCCTGCAAGCCGGCAAAGCCCTGATTCACCCCGCCAATTTGACCAACATCTTCCCCAAAGGCTAGCAATTTGGGATATTGCTCTAGGGCTTGATCAAAGAATTGATTTAGGATTTCATGGCCGTTAAGACTGGGGGAGGATTCGGAGTATTCAGCAGCGATAGTAGAGACCCGAAGGGCAGAGCTAGGTGTGTCACTATGGAGATGGGTAGCGTATCTTTCTTTGCCTTCTCTTTGTGCCGCCAATATCCATTCATCTAATTTACGTTGGCTAGCTAAACCTTGCCCCTGAATGGCTATTTGCACCCGACGGGCATTGTCTAAGATATGGCTCAAGGCTGGATTCTTTACAGCTGCCAATTCTTGCGCTCCTTCAGATAAAACGGAGTGGTCGCTGGCTTCTTGGCGTAGCGCCTCGTAAATGTTAGAAACGGCTTGTCGCATTTCTTCTATAGGCTTACTATAGGCATCCCAGGCTTTATCTCGGCAAGCAGCGGCCTCTTCCTTAGCGGCTTTTTGAATCGCTTTTAATTCCGTAGGGCTAGCCAATCCCTCGGAAATAATCCACTGCTCGAAATGTCGATTGCAATCCATTTCTTTTTCCCAAGCAAGTCTTTCGGCGGGCTTGTAGCGCTCATGTGACCCTGATGTCGAATGTCCGAATTGCTGGGTGCATTCCTGAATGTGGAAGATAGCCGGAATATGAGTTTCGCGAATCTTTGCAATCCCCTCAATAAAGGTGTCACATAAGGCTTGATAATCCCAGGCTTTGACGGTATAGATGTCAAGCCCTCTTCCCTGATCATCCACCTGGAAGCCAGCCAATGCTTCGGAAATATTCTCCTTCGTCATTTGATATTTAGCTGGAACAGAAATCCCATATCCATCATCCACCACAATATAAGCAATGGGCACCCGCATCACACCGGCCGCATTCACGGCTTCAAAAAAGACTCCTTCCACCGCAGAGGCATCCCCAATGGTGCAAAAGATCACTTCATTTCCCGCTTGCGAAAATTGATCTTTTGGATCAAGATCCGGCAAGGAACGATATACTTTGGATGCATTAGCCAAGCCCAAAGCGTGCGCCACATGCCCGGCTACCGGCGAGATGGTTGAAGCTGCATTGAGGCGATCGGTGTGAGGGAGCCAGTTGCCATCTGTGTCGATTAAAGGCGTACTGTAATGATTGGTCATTTGTCGTCCGCCGGAAAGTGGATCGTTGAGGGCATCTCCATAGAGGGCCGCGAAAAAATCTACAGGACTAGCAATCCCCAGTCTGAACATCAATGTCTGGTCTCGATAGTAACCCGACCAGAAGTCGCCTTTCGCAAAGGCCTTGGCCATCGCCACTAGCGGTAGCTCCTTACCCGCATTGCCCGCCCCAAACTTGGCTCTCCCATTGAGGACTTCTTTACGGAGCAAAAAACTGACTTCGCGACTAAGGAGACAACAATGATAATCTTGTAAAACTTCTTCTTTGGTTAGCTTGGAGATGGCTTTCATACAACGAGGGATTGGTCACTATCTCCAAAGCTAAGGAATGCGGTTTAAACTAAGCATACATTTTAGCTTAAACCTTATCCAGCCAGCAGGCTACCTACTCCTACGAAGGGAGCACTCGATGTGAACTATGGCCTTGTTTTTTCTACCCTCAGTGTACGGAAGAGTTGGTGTCCTTCGCTCTGCCAAGTTCCGACAAAGCCTTTTGGAAGAACGAAAAAGTCCCCCGTTTGAAAATTCATGCTTTCCCCACCTTCTGGTTCCAAGGTCAAGGCACCTGCTATGATATAAATGAGTTGTTCTGTAGGATTTTCAAAGTCTTGGAGCGTCTGAGGGGATTCAGATTGAGTGTAGATGGTTAGGTCTTTACCTTTTTGCAATACATCATAAAAGCTATTGGTCTGATCCGCTTCTGGTGTCAGATTGAGTCCCGCTATCAGAGCTTTGTCCATCAGGTGTGGAGTGGGATCCTTATGGGTTGAGTTATCTCTTTCGTTGGCAATGACCGAAAGCTCATGATAGAAACTGCTACCTCCTTGCGTTTCCCATTCTCCTTTATAGCCTTTAGGTACCCAAAAGAAGTCTCCAGGATAATAGAAGCGTTCTGCTGCTGTGCTAGGCTTAAGTCGAGCTCGCCCGTTAATTACGTAAATGAACTCCTCAATACTATAGTCTTCCCAATTGGCAGTTTTGGTTTCACTGGCTACGATAAAAACACTAATATCCTCCCCTTGGAATAGCATTTTTTGGAAGAGTAGGCGCTCTGGATCGGCCGAAGAAGTCACCTTTTTGAGGCCAAGCCCTGAGAGGTAGGCAGGATCTAATGGGATGGGTTTGATGATCTTGGGGATAAAATCTACATCATAGGCCCGGATTTTGTCTCCATCAAAAGTAGCAACGAGCAGGGTATTAGTAGCGGGGATGTAGCTAATATCCGGCGCCTGCAATCCTTCTTCCCGCGTATCAAGGATCATGGTTTTCTCCCCAGTGGGGCTAATATGGTGAAGTAATCCTCCCCAGCTCGCTGTGATCCACCCCGCGTCTGGGATGGCATCCAAGCCATCAATCCAGGGGATTCCGCCTGCTAATCTTTGCCTTTTCCGGCTGTCCAAGTCATATTCAGTCAAGGACCTGGGTGTCCATTGAGTGATCAGTAGCTTTCTGTCTTTCAGCATGAGCCCATTTGGGGTATCAATGGAGTCGATCAAGATTGAGCTCTTGCCTTTTTTAAGTTGAAATACCTTATTCCCTCCGGTATCACTGCAATACAAAGTGCCATGGGTGTCTATACAGATGTCATTTAAAGCCTCCGCTCCTTCGATCGAGATGCGCGCTATTACTTTGCCGGAAGACAAGTCAATACTAACCACTTCATCAATATCCGTGGTGTATAAGCGTTGGCCTTTAATACAAAGACCTGTTGGAGCATTTAGACCAGTAACCCAATCGGCCTGTACTTGGGTTCCGTCAGCTCGCATTCTCCCAATGCTTCCTTGGCCGTCCTTTTTCATGAAATGGCCGTCAATATTTGCGGTATAGATATATTGGCTTTTTGCATCATACAGTACGGATTCTACTGTAGGGAAGATGGAATCAGTTTCCCATTTTAGGGCAAGGTTGGGGATAATTATTGGGCTTCGTTTTTGGCCAGCCAGTGCTATGCACATGACTAGGCACAACAAAAGAGAGAAGATTGCTCTTTGCATCAGTGGATGATTTAGATTGAGGAATTGATGGGGAAATTAGTCTGAGAAAGAATGGCATAAGTCCAGACTTGTCTTTTTGGACTACTTTATTTGCGTTTCCTGAAATTTCTTAGGAGTGAGGCCGGTCTGTTGTTTGAAGGTAGCGAAGAAAGAAGAGCGTGACCCAAAGCCTACTTCATACCCAATGGCTTCGATTGTCAACAATTGTTGCTCTTGCAGCAGCTCCTTGGCTTCATCAATCCGAAATTGGTTGATGTAGCTGGTGAAACTTAAGCCGAGGTGACTATTCAGTAAATAAGAGAGCCGTGCCTTAGGCCATTTCAATTCCTTTGCGAGTGCGGCTATGGTTAAGTGAGGGTTTCGATAGACATGGGTATCCCTCAGATGCGCTTCCAATTGACTTTGTAATAGTTTGGCTTCTTTGGGAGACATCTTTTGGGAGGCGGTAGAGGAGGAGATTTTCGTCCTTCGCCTTAAGCCAAGGTAGATTAAGGCGGTATAAAACAATAGGGACGAAATAATTGGCCCTAACACATAGTCGACATACAAGGAGAGGGCAAACCCACCGCAGATCAGTATTGAAACCAGATAAACCAGCAGACTGAATGTTTCTACTGAAGTTCGAGAACGGTTCTTGTCTTTACATGGAAAAATGGAAATCAGGAGAATGGTGGTGATGAGTAGAAAGCAAGATAAGATGGCGTGCAAAGTGTAGCGCACCTCATAATCCCAGATCTTTGCATGTAGTTGAAAAGGGTAAAGTAGGCCAAACAAAAGAATCGCAACACTGGAAAAGGTTAATATCCAGAGGGAGAGTGGGCGCCATTTCCTAAGGGCTTCCCAGCTGTAAATAATGTAGGCCAGTAATAGTGGACCGATCAAGATGTGTGCACTTAAGCCAATTTGAACAGCGGTCCAGGGAATAAGTTTTTGAAAATAATATATACAAGAAACGCCAACGCGAATACAAAAGGCAAGCCCTAAAAAACCAAGTAGATAGCTTCGGATAGTCCTTGGCCTTCGAATGGTCAGTTGGTACAGGACCAAGAGGATCCCGTTAAAAACTCCTAAAGCACTAAAGAAGAAAAGAAACTCGGTCCAGAGCATCTTGAGGCGGTCAACTTTCTGGGGTGATCTAATCGAAAATGAATCGTGTTACCCCAAAAGTAGCCAATTAAATTTGGACCAGAGAACAATTGGAGAGCCAGAAAAACTACAGGACAAACGCATCAAAACGCAATGCCCTTAAAGAGAGCAAAAATTCTATATGATCGGTGCACTTTGCTAGGTTTTCGCCTCAAGCCGGCGAGGCTCTTCATTTTGGCATTGCCCCAAAACGAAGCTAGAAAATGCAAACTCATCCTTCGAACAGTGCATTTTCAGGCCACCGCCACCTGTTTTAGCGTGTTCTTGGATCGCAAAATATTTGATGCGTTTGCCCTAGAAAAACTAGCCCAGATCCCAAAAGGACCTGGGCCGCTTGAGAACCTTTATTGTATCTAAAACCGTATTGTAGAAATACCAAAGGGAGAAGCCTATCAAAAAATAGAGCAAAAATGTCTTCCCGAAAATGGCCACTGGGATGCTACCTAAACCCACCCAAAGGAAGAGCTTGCGTTGTTGATAGGCAAATTGTTTATACAAGAGCAAAGCACTCGTCATCTGCCATAGGAATAACAATATCCAGCCAAGTAAACTACCCGCCTCTGAACCTACCAAGGCTATAATTAACAAGCTTAAAAGTAAGGTTCCTTGCCCCCACGAATCTATTTTCATTCTTTGTCTAGATATCATAGCGTTTTATCTTATTTCAGTAGGAATAAAGGGTTGTTATATAGGACTGGGGTACTCCTCTCCATCGAAAGTCAACTTGTAATACCATGCTCCAGCAATGCCAGGGATTACACCAAAGAAGACAATACCTAAGTAGAAAAGTGTACTAGCGCCAAGACTTGTCTGCTCAAGAATATAGCTGCCAACTCCCAGCACACCTAAATAGGTGAGACTGGCCATTAGATACCATCCTCGAAATCGGTCGCCGCGGAAAAGGAAATGGCACAAGGCACTTAGTAGTTGCCATCCACCCAACAAAAATAGCCCCATCATGTAGATCAAAAAACCGCCAGGAACTGCGAGGACAAAGAGTAAACTAGCCAAGGTTGGGAAAATGATCAAGGTTTGTGTAACGAAATCTAATCTTGCAAAAAAATCGTTCAGTTTCATGGTTTGTAGGGTATTGATGGAATACAAAGGTAATCTAAAAAAATTAAACTTTCAATATGTATTGAAAGTTTTGAATAAATTAATTTGAACTTTAACACGATAAATGTAGCAGAATAGGGCGGATACATAATTTTCCGGAGAATGATTACGTTTGAATACCGGTATACGCACAGGGTGGATAAAATCTGTTGTCAAAAGTTTCCCTTATTACTATTATGTCTATCCCTCCCATTGTGCCGTTTTTCTACAGTACGATTCGTTGAAATTGGAAAGAAAAATTGGCTTCAATTCGATGAAAATTTAGCCCTTCATCAGCTTGATTTATTAGGTATTTGGAGCAATTTTTCTGATTCCAAGGACGCACTGATGAGCTTAGTTCGTGGTCGTAGCCCTTCAAAACCAAGCGGTTAACGTAAATAGCAAATTAATTGCATTTTTTTAGTCCCGTATAATGCGGTGAGTTTAAGGGGGATAGCTATTTTTGCTGTCTCTTTGCGCAAAAATCATCCGAACGCCGAAGACATGCACAAGGACTTGATCCCATTAACGTATATATAAAGTGGAAAAATGATAAGACATATTATGCTCTGCGCTTTTGCCATGCTAGGTCTGCAAGCTCTACAAGCGCAAATACCCAAGAACATATCTCTGCCTACCAACAAACTCGGTCAACCGAGTTCCGAGAAGATGGATTGTAATGATGCGGGAACGATTCGATTTGATGTAGCCAGCTTCGATGGGCAGAGTAACGATATTTCCCTCGATACGATCTTCCTCTGTTTTGGAGATTCCTTGCAAATCATACATAACAGCGATTCAGATCTTACTGGGGATCCCAATCTCGCTACTCCTCCAGGGATTGGTTATGGCTTTTATGATTGTCGCCCAACGGTTACTGGACCGGATATCGCCACTATTCTGGCGGATCCTTGTGTGAATACCACTTCTCCGATCGTACTGCCGGGTTTAGGTTCAGTGGATCAGACTTTCGGGATTTGGGTAGCGACAGACGAAGCTAATGGTAACCTCACGCTGACTAATAACGGGGTATTACAAGCAGGTTTTAACAATGGCGATCCACAACCGATCCAATTCTGGTTTGCGCCAATAACATTGGATGAATTTGGTAACCAAGGATTTGAAGATGCCGGAGGAGACACGGGCCCTTGTGTGGATGTATCAGTAGATCAAGCCTTTTCTGTAGTGTTCTTGAATCCAATTGAGGGGACTAATCAACAGGTCAATAGCAGCCCGACAGGCTGTATCGGTTCTTTCTTAGTGGAGGGAGGCCTACCAGAATTTGATAACTTGGAATTATACGATATCGAAATTTCGCTACAATCCAACCCTGACATCAAGGGACAGGTACTTGGCGTGCCCAACCATGGGGATCTCGTTGAGTTTTATGTGCCGGAACCTGGTATTTATGATATCGTGATTGAAGACGGCAAGAGTTGTGGCGCAAGTTTCAATATGGATTTGAGCTTTTGCCAAGCGGTAACCTTTGAATTCCCGCTAGAGAATGTACCTCCGGGACAGAATATATGCCTTCCTATTACAGTAGAGGATTTCAATTTGGTTGGTTCTATGCAGTTTACGATTGAGTGGGATCCTACGATCATACAATTTAGTAATACTGGAGCTTTCCGATCTGATATGCCTGACATTAGTGAGGCTTCTTTCAACTTGGCTCAGCCAGGTGTGTTGGCTTTTTCCTGGGCTGATTTGAGTTTCACTGGCGTAACGATCCCTGATGGAGAAACGCTTTTTGAAATCTGCTTTGATGTCGTCGGGCAATTAGGAGATTGTTCACCTATAGAGATGACCAGTACACAAACGCCGATCGAAATAGGAGATCCCACTTCACCAGAACCATTTCCTTATGGTGTAGTGGTAGAAGGAGGAAAGGTGGTCGTTTCGAATGAAATTCTCTTTGCCGTGTTGGAGCAGGATAGCTTGACCTGCCCGGATGCTATAGATGGGGCATTTACGTTGACCGTGGATGATGGTACTGGACCCTATCGGTTTTCTTGGAATACTGTGCCGCCTTCTGGACCAGATCAGGGACAATTTGTAATACCTAATAATGGCGAGTCTTTTACTATTGGAGGATTGACTGCCGGTACTTATCAGGTAACAGTGGATGATTCTAGTAACCCAGTAAACACCGTGATAGATACCGTTGAGGTGCTGTCCGGACCTACAATCGGAGTGGACCTCATTCCTACTAGTCCAAGTTGTTTTGGCGAAAGTGATGGAGCGGTTCAGGTTCAACTACTGTTAGATGGCGTAATTCAGAATAACCCAGGACCAGAATTCACTTTTACCTGGAATACCACCGAAGATAATGTAACGGAGTTAAACGGTATATCTTCTGGCTTTTATAGTGTGGTGGTGACAGATCAGACCGGCTGTACAGCAAGTGCAAGTACCACTTTATCGCAACCGGCATCACTAGTCGTTTTGCCCGAGAACACCTTCCCCGAAGATGCAAGTTGTACGGGCGCGGAGGATGGTTCTATTACCATCACTGCTACGGGTGGAACTTCCGCAGATGGCAATTATACCTATACTTGGGATTCTGGTCTAGGTAGTGTTACCGCGGCCACTTCTCAGATCATAGATTTGAATCCAGGAGAATACTGTGTTACAGTGACGGATGATAATGACTGTGTGTTCATGGATTGTTTTACCGTTGCTGCTGTAAAAACACTATCAATTACCCCCGTGATCACGGATGTGAGTTGTAATGGATTTACGGATGGTGAAATATTCATCACGGGGAACACAACTGGTGCTCCTCAAGATCTACCTTATACCTTTACCTGGGATTCTTCCCCTACACCTCCAGTTGATAATAATACCACGAGTACTATATCTGATTTACCTGCCGGACAGTATATCGTAAATATGCAAGATGCTTCAGGGGCGGGTTGCCAAGTGACGGATACCTTTACGGTTGTTGAACCTGATGTGCTAGTCGTTACTTTATTGGAGCAGACCAATGAAACGTGTACGACTGGCCAGGATGGTAGTGCTCGCGTGATGGTTGAAGGAGGTACGGTGGATTATACCTATGGATGGACACACAATGATACTTTGAATAGCGCATTTGCGGATACTTTAAGAGCTGGATTATATACGGTAACGGTTACCGATCAAAATAACTGTATTGACTCATTAGAGCTCAATATTTTAGCGCCAACACCGCCGAATATTATCTCCTTGGATGATGATAACGTCAGTTGTCCTAGTGATACAGATGGAGAGTTGAGTGTAGTTGCACAAGGAACAAGTGCTGATATTAATAGTTATGTGTGGAGCACCGGATCTACCGCAACTACGATTTCTAACTTAAGCCCAGGGGTATACTATGTGACGATTACGCAGGAGAATAGTTGTGCAGCGGTTGACTCCGCTTTTGTCCTATCTCCTGGTCCGGTAGTACTGGATAGTTTCGATCTGGTTTCACCCCAATGTCCCGGTGATGGCAATGGGTTAGCCACGATATTCGCAAGCGGTGGTACCGCTCCTTATCGATACAATTGGTCAACGGATCCGACTAATCCGACCACGGTGAATCCATTACCTGCTTTGTCTGCTGGTTCCTATACAGTGACCGTAACAGATGACAACAACTGTCCGCCCTTAGTCGCTAACTTTGATATAGTTGATCCAGCTATGATATTGATTACTTTGGACACTGCGGCCATTGTGCCGGTCAGTTGTCCGGACGACCTGATATGTGATGGACAAGCGGTCGCCTTTGCTTCCTACAGCGATGGAAGTGATGGTTCATTCCGGTTTGAGTGGACCTCAGGAGAAGTAGATGACGGAGTGATTCTATCAAATGCTTCTCAGCTCTGTAGAGGCCCTGGTACTTTGACCGTAAGTGATGGAGTTTGTGGGGAGACCTTTGATTTCAATGTCGGGTCACCAGAGAATATCGATGTTTTAACAACACCTACTCCAGTTAGCTGTAATGGCTTAACGGACGGATCAATCTCGATCAGTTTGAGTGGAGGGACAGCCCCCTTCAATGTGTTGTGGACACAGACGGGAGAAACAACGACGGACATTAGTAACCTGACTGCCGGAACGTATGATGCGGTGATCACTGATGCCAATAATTGTACCATGACTCAATCGGTGATTGTAAATGAACCGGAAGTCTTTGTTGTTAATATAGCTGATGATGCGACCACGCCCACCGTTTCCTGTAGTGGAGAGGATGATGGTCGAATTGTAGTTTTTACCACGGGAGGTAATGACCTAGGTGCAACTCCTTACAATTGGGTAAATAATATAGCTCTGACTTCGTCACCCGAAGCTACAGGCTTAAGTCCCGGGACCTATGCCGTGACAGTTACGGACACTAGAGGGTGCCAAGATTCAATATCCTATACCATCACAGAGCCACTTCCTTTGATTGTCCAGCTAGCCCCAGTAGCTCCACCACTTTGTTTTGGTGATCCAGCACAGATTGCAATTGATACAATTACAGGAGGGGCAGGCACGAATTTCTTGGACTATACTTATACCGTAAATAACAACTTACCTTTCCCCCCTAACATCACTTCAACGGTGTTTGGAGCAGGACCGCATACTATCATTGTTCGTGATCCTAATGGATGTACAGATACGACCTCGGTTAGTGTAGATGAACCCGATCCGATTTTGATTGATTTACCAGAACGAATTGTGGTAGAATTGGGAGATTCACTGACTGTCCTAGATCCGATTGTCACTCCCTTTGGTGGGAATTACACCTATATGTGGACACCAGGAGATTGGTTGTCACCTTCTGATATGGTAAGAAATCCTTCCATATTCCCATTATCTAGTCAACAGTACACGTTCACAGTGACGAATGAGAATGGTTGCCAAGCCAGCGCGGATATATTTGTGGAATTGGATGCCAATAGGAATGTCTATATCCCGAATGTCTTTGCCCCGGATGGGATCGGAGTTAACAATGATGTATTCACCGTCTTTACCTGCACCGGTGTGACGAATGTGAATTTCGTGAAGCTATATGATCGCTGGGGTGGGGTAGTATACGAAAGGACTAATCTTGATCCTTCTTGTACAGGTATTCGCCTGTGGGATGGTCGGGTCAATAATAAACCCTATAATTCGGGGGTATACGTCTATTTGATTGAAGTTACCTTCTTAGATGGAGTAACGTTGCTCTATCGAGGAGATGTTACCTTGCTGAGATAGCAGTAGCGGAATGATAGGCCTGCAATGAAAAAGGGATACCGACAGCAATTCGGTTTCCCTTTTTCTTTTGAGCTTATTTGTATTCGTCCATTATCTCCTCCGTTTAGACTCGATATCTGGATCTATCGTTTTGGCTTTGGTAAAGGCTTCATTGGCCTTGACTTCGTTCTGTGCATTAAGGTGAGCAACACCTAGGTCGAACCAAGCACTGGCATTATTCGGTTGTAGGACTGTACATTTGGTGAAAAGACGAATGGCCTCTTCAGAATTACCAGTCATTCCACTAGCCACACCAAGAAGTCGGATGGTCTTAAAGTCATTTGGACGTAGTCGGAAAGCCTGTTGTAAGTAGTTAAGTGCCTTCGGCAGATCGTTGGCCTGCTCACCATAATATTGTCCCGCTTCGGTGTATGCTATTCCTAGATTGTTATTGGCTTCGGTGTAATTGGGGTCTACTCCTAAAGACTGCTGATACGCGCTGATCGCTGCTTCGTATTGCTTTAGATAGAGGTGAGCATTTCCTTTCAACAGCCAGGCGTTTTTGTAGGTAGGATGAATACGCACGGCTTCTTCCAAATGCCCTAAAGCCTCTTGCAGCATATTATCTCTCTTGGCCTGATTTTCTGGCTTTTGGGACTGTGCTACTAACTCTCCTCCGGTTGCATTGCGAAGCTTAGCACTATTAGGAGATACCTCAATATCGGTGGTAAATAATTTATAGTTGTTCTTCCAGGCGTAATTTCGAGTGATTGTCTTTAGGCTCAATAAAGCAATGATGATACCTAGTATGGGAACTAAAGTTTTGAGCGAAAGCCGATGGCGTGCCAACAAGCGGTAGCTTACTATTCCCACCAAAAGACAAAAAGCCAAGGAGGGCATAAAGATTAAGCGCTCCGACATGTTTGTTCCAATCGGGAATACAATATTTGATGCAATAGAAATGGTGGACAGGAAGATAAGTACGGCATAACTGACCGGGTCCTTTTTCCTGAGGCCCCATAAAGCATAGAAGATCATCCCGATGTAGAGCAAGAGGCTAAGCAATACCTGCCAATCTCCCCAACTCATGATTCCGACTTCTCGCGGATAATAGTCATGAGATAGAGGGTGAGGAAATACCAATAATTGCACATATTTGCCCAGCGTATAAGTAATCGTAGCGGATCGTTCTGCGGGGCTAAAAGGTACCCATTGGTTATTCTCGATTTTTAGAAAAGGATTGTTCATTAATTCCATCGGTGGATCGCCAATGGAAACGCCAAGGATGGAAAAGCGTATCGTCAGGAAAATGGCGCTAGCAACTACGTATGGACCGAGAGCGGAAATAATCTTAGGTACTTTTGTTGACGTAAAGAAGTAGAGACTTAGCGGAACCACAGCCAAAAAGGTGATGGCATTTTCTTTGGACATCAAGGCGAGGAAAAAGGCAATGCCTGCCAATAAATGGAACAACCATTTGTCAGTAATTTTGGCTTTGACTGTAAAGTATAATGCGGCCAAGCTCCCCATGAGTGCTAGAATCTCATCTCTCCCCTTAATATTGGCCACCACTTCGGTGTGAATCGGATGAACAGCGAACAGGGCTGTAGTGATCAAGGCGACTATCGCTGCTTTGCTTGGAGGAAATTCAATCTTAAATAAAAGTAGAAGTACGCTATACAATAACACTACGGTCCCACCAAAAAGTAAAGTATTGATCAAGTGGCTAATCCAGGGTCTCCCTCTTTGGCTAGCGGGTTGGTTCTCGGCGCCGACTTTTTTAGCAAATAACTCCCATTCCAGGGCAAAGCTTACTAGGCTCAAGGGGCGATATCGCCCACCGGCCACTAGCTGAGATTTCCCCTCTTCTTTAAAAAAACCAAAAAAGGTGTCTTTGCTGAGGATTCCATCTATGCCGGACACCCCATCGGTAGTGAACATATTATCGTGGATCACAATCGCATCATCGAGGGCATAGTCCAGACTAGTGGTATTGATATAGCAGAATATGCTGAGAAAAAACAGAACGACCTTATGCAATCGCGTATGGGTTAACCAAGAGGGGTAGGTACTAGCCGCTTGGGTAGGTCTTGACTTTACGGTTTTCTTCTTGGCTTTTGCCATGCATTCCTGATTTTGTGGTTCTCTGACTTTTTTGCGCCTAGAGCCAGCTGGTCCCGGAAGCTATTGGGGGAATCTGCACGCTCCCCCAAATCCTGATCTGGGCACTTATGATTTAAGCTTTGAGTCGCTTACAAAAATTATCAAAGAAGGGGTTTTAATCGTCAACCAGAGGCCTCTTAAAAGTAGCTCGCCTCAAATTAGAGAAATTTGGGATAAAAGCAGTGTCTTAGTTCGCAGAAATATTCTATAACCGGATGGTATAAATTACGGCGTTTGTTGGCCGCTACCTTAGGAATACTTACCTTGAAGCGTGTATTCTAGCATTTCCTAATCCAGTAATACCTATCTCCATAGATAGTAGATTTATTTATCTAGACCTCAACTATTTCAGAATGAAAAACCTGACTCCTGATTGTTTGAATGTCAAAGTTCTTACGCTTCTCTTGCCAATTTTACTATGCTGTTCTAGTTCTATTTTGGCTCAATATGAACAAGGAAAAGACTATTATGCACCTTCTAAGGTGCCTGACCGTATCGTATTAACCCTGACCGAGACGCCATCTACTACACAAGCAGTTACCTGGCGGACCTCCACTGAAGTAGCAGTTGGAAAAGGACAATTGATGATTGCCGACCCTTCTCCTGATATCGTTGGAGGTTTGCAAGAAGTGGAGGCCAAGACGACCGTTTTAGAAAGTGATAAAAGTACCGCACACTATCACTCCTTAACCTTCACCGAGCTGCAGCCCAATACGCAATATGCTTACCGAGTGGGAGGAGACGAGTTGTGGAGCGAGTGGTTTCATTTTACGACGGCAGGGAAAGGCAATGCAGCTTACTCTTTCTTGTATTTTGGCGATGCTCAAAATGATCTAAAATCACGTTGGTCACGTACCATTCGAGGCGCTTACTCCAAGATGCCTGATGCTGATTTTCTGCTGCATGCAGGGGATTTGGTCAATAGAGCCAATAGTGACCATGAATGGGGTGAGTGGTTCTATGCAGGTGGTTGGATCTATGGTATGATGCCTAGCATTGCTACTCCTGGTAATCACGAGTATGCCCGAGACCCCAACCAAGGCCGCGTACTCTCCAATCATTGGAAACCAACCTTTACTTTGCCAGCCAATGGCCCTGTTGATTTCAAAGAGACCGTCTATTTTTTCGATTATCATAACACCCGATTTATATCCCTGGACTCTCAGAAATTCTTGAGTTCAGAAAGTGGTCGGGCCGCACAGATAGAGTGGCTGAAGGAGGTTCTTGCAAGTAGTAAGATGAAGTGGACGATCTTGACGATGCACCACCCGGTTTATTCTTCTGCAGCAGGGAGAGATAATGAAGAAATGAAGGAGCTATTGGCTCCCTTATTTGAAGAATATCAAGTAGATCTCGTATTGCAAGGGCATGATCATGCTTATGGCCGTGGCGGTAACTTACCGATTGGCAAGAAGAAAATTGTAATGGAAGGGCCGGTATACGTAGTGTCAGTGAGTGGGCCGAAAATGTATGTCAATGCCATGGAGGATTGGATGCAGCGTGCTGCTGCTAATACGCAATTGTATCAACTCATTAGAGTGGATGGCAACCGCTTGAGATACGAAGCCTATATGGTAACTGGTGAACTATATGATGCTTTTGAGCTCATGAAAAAACCGAGTGGGAAAACAATCTTCAAGGAGAAGGCTCCGATTAATGTTCCCGAGCGATTGGATATACCACCAAGGTATAAGAAACAGGCCACAGAAGAGCAAATGAAAGAGTTTAATAAACGCTTTCAACAGTATAAGGCCAAGAGAGGGGAAGATCGTTAACCCATCAGGCTAAGTTACCAAAGGAAAAGTGTGGGTGAAAATCACCCACACCTATGTAAGATGTAATCTTTTATACTAATACCGTACCAGGGACCTTTTCCGTACGCTTCACTCTTTCCAGCTCTACCGTAAAATGGCGAAGAATACTAGCTTGCCGCTTGATGTTAAAGCCATGCGTCAATTCGTGGCTGCGAGCCGCTACCTTTGCCATGGTGGCCGCCACATAATCCATATGTGAGCGAGAATACACCCGGCGAGGAATAGCTAAACGAAGCAGTTCCATTTCAGCCAGTCTGTCTTTACCTGTCTCCGGATCTCGATCAGCTAATAATGTTCCAATCTCTACCCCTCTCACGCCTCCTTCGATATAGGCTTCCACGGCTAGCAATTGGGCAGGGTATTGCGTTTGTGGAATTTGCGGAAGCATGCGTTTAGCGTCGATATAAAGCGCATGTCCACCGACTGGCTCTTGAATGGGAATTCCGTGCTTTTTCAATTGTTCACCGAGATATTGTACTTGCTTTACTCGGTCTTCTAGGTAATCGAATTCGACGCCCTCTTGTAGACCAACTGCCAGCGCGCCCATCGCCCGGCCACTCATCCCTCCATAGGTCAGGAATCCCTCATAAATAATGGTGTACTGTCCTAGCTGTTCGTACAATTCCGGATCATTTAAAGCAATAAATCCGCCGATATTTACCAAGCCATCTTTCTTCGAACTCATCCATACCACCTCTACATCTTTGAACATCGCTCGGACAATATCTCGGATACTCCAATCCGCATATGCTGCTTCCCGGGTTTTGATAAAGTAAGCGTTCTCAGCATATCTGGCAATATCCATATAGACAGGGATTCCGTAGCGTTTTGCCAAGGCACGGGTGTCCTGAATATTGGCCAATGAAACCGGCTGCCCGCCAACTGTATTGCAGGTTACGGTAATATTGATGAAGGGAACCTGCTCCTTACCGTACTTTAGAATAGTAGCTTCTAGCTTTTCAAGATCGATATTGCCTTTAAACGGATGTTCTACTGCGGTATCAAAGGCTTCCGATATGGTGCAATCTATAGCCTTAGCCTTACGAAATTCGATATGCCCTTTCGTGGTATCAAAGTGGGCATTGCCCGGAATTACATCTCCTTCCTTTACTGTTGCTGAAAAAAGAATGTTTTCTGCGGCGCGCCCTTGGTGGGTAGGCGCTAGGTATTCAAAGCCCAGAATATCTTGTACAGAGCGTAACAGCTTGAAATAGGATTCGGACCCGGCATAGCTTTCGTCGCCGATCATGATCTCAGCCCACTGTTGCTCACTCATGGCTCCGGTACCAGAATCTGTCATCAGATCAACGATTACCCAATCACTATGGATATTGAAAAGGTTGTAATTGACTTCTTGGATTTTTGCCCTGCGTTCTTCTTTGGTTCTAAAATATACAGGTTCTACTACTTTCGTTTTATAGGGAGGAATTGCTGGTAATTTCATGATAAATTAGATTTAGCAGTATGGTCAACACCAATATGGTAGACCAGTACCTATTAAGAATAACTCTCCGGCGACGACCATGCAGCCAGAGGAGATGAAGAGAAAACAGAAGCCATTCGGCTTGCTAGAAAAATGAAAAAAGAATAATCAGGAAAAAGGACTGATTGCCCTGTGACAAGGAAAGCTTAGGAGATGAAAGGATCTCTTTTCTTAATAAACCTAAAAATGAAATTAAGTCGCATAACACAAATTTACTGGATTTTGCAAAAAGAATCCAGCAAGACAAGAAAAAATGGTTTTGGAGGAAGTGTGTTGTTCCTCCAAAACCAGTCAGTTCTACACCAATGCTCCCTTGATTACCTCTTCAACTATCTCAGGATTGAGTAGGGTAGAAATATCTCCCAAATTGGAAGTATCACTCGAGGCTACCTTTCGAAGAATACGTCGCATAATCTTACCTGATCGCGTCTTGGGCAACCCACTAACGATCTGAATTTTGTCCGGCTTGGCAATGGGGCCGATTTCCTTGGTCACCACCGCCAAGACTTCCTTGCGGAAGGCATCTTCATCGGAGATAGGATCTCCTACGATTACATAAGCATAAATGCCTTGTCCCTTGATGTCATGCGGATAGCCTACTACGGCAGATTCTACGACATTCGGGTGCTCGTTGATGGCATTCTCCACTTCAGCGGTACCCATTCGGTGTCCAGAGACATTAATCACATCATCTACTCGCCCGATGATTCGGTACCTGCCATCTGCATCTCTGCGGGCACCATCTCCAGTGAAGTATAGATTCTCAAAAGAAGAGAAATAGGTCATTCTACAGCGCTCGTGATCTCCGTAGGTGGTACGGAGCATCGAAGGCCATGGGAATTTTACACACAATAAGCCTTCTACGTCATTCCCTTCCACTAATGCTCCTTGCGAATCAACTAAAATAGGCTGTATTCCGGGCATTGGATAGGAGGCGTAGCAAGGTTTAGTATCCGTAATGCCGGGAAGTGGAGTAATCATGATTCCCCCCGTTTCGGTTTGCCACCAGGTATCCACAATCGGTGAATTGCCCTTGCCAACTTTTTCATTGTACCAATTCCAAGCTTCCTCGTTAATGGGTTCTCCCACACTACCAATTACCTTTAGGGTACTTAGGTCATATTTATCAACAAACTCATCTCCTTTTGCCATCAAAGCTCGGATAGCTGTAGGAGCGGTGTAGAATTGGTTCACTTTTAGTTTGTCACATACTTCCCAGAATCTGCCTGCGTCTGGATAGGTAGGTACGCCTTCAAACATCACGGTGGTAGCACCAGCTAGAAGCGGACCGTATACGATATAGCTATGTCCCGTAATCCAACCAATATCGGCCGTACACCAATAGACATCCCCATCTTGGTATTGGAAGACATTGCGGAAGCTAAAGCAAGTGTAGACCATATACCCTCCACAAGTATGAACCACCCCTTTGGGTTTACCCGTCGAACCAGAGGTATACAAAATGAAAAGCATATCCTCTGAATCCATTTCCTCCGCTGGACAATCGGCAGACTGGACATCTACCTCTTCATGCCACCATTTGTCTCGATCAGCTTGCATCGTCACCTCCCCACCCGTATTTCGATGTACCAGGACGGTCTCAATACTTTCGCAGTCCATGGCCAAGGCATCATCTACGACTTTCTTGACCGGAATATTCTTCGTTCCTCGATTATTATAATCTGAGCAGATCACCATCTTACAAGTGGCATCCTTGATTCGATCTGCTAAGGCTTGGGCAGAGAAGCCCGCGAATACTACGGAGTGAATTGCTCCAATACGTGCACAAGCCAGTACCGCAATGGCAAGCTCTGGTACCATTGGCATATAAAAGCAAACTCGATCTCCTTTTTCAATCCCATTAGCCTTTAGCGCATTGGCCGTTTTGCAAACCGCGGCATGCAATTCCTTGTAGGTATAACTTACGGTTGCTTGTGATGGATCATTCGGTTCAAATAGAATGGCCACTTGATCTCCACGATCCGCCAAATGCCGATCCAAACAATTCTCCGTGATGTTTAACTTTCCTCCCACAAACCACTTTACATCGGGATCTTTGAAGTTCCAATCCAGGGTTTTATCCCATTTTTTCTGCCATTGAAAGGTTTCGGCTTGTTCTGCCCAGAAACCTTCGGGATCATTCACACTTCTTTGATACGCGTCCTTATATTCTGCTAAGGATCTAACCTGTAGTGTCATAGGTACGTTCTTGTTTAATACTTCGACAAACTCCGTGTTTGAAGACGCTCAAAATGAAATTTATGAGTGTCCACGGGATTTGTCAAAGAAGGTTATGTTTTATAGCTATGATTGATTTTTCGTCAACAGAAATCTTATGATTTATAATGAATAATGTTTAATATCCATTACCCCTAATGCGCAACAGCATCGCCTGCCCCGCTAGGAACCCTGATGTCTTCTACGATATCCTGGACCTCTTTCGGAGGAGCGGCCGTCAATCTAGAGACAACTAAGGAGATGACCAGATTGATCACCATCGCCACGGTCCCGAAACCTTCCGGTGAAATACCGAACCACCAGTCCTCTGCCGTTCCTCCACCAAATTTGCCCAGCTTAAATTTCAACATATAAAAGAGCATGACAGAGATGCCTACCACCATACCGGTAATAGCACCTTCTCGATTCATTCGTTTATCAAAAATGCCCAAGATAATGGCCGGGAAGAAGGAAGCTGCCGCTAAACCGAATGCTAAGGCTACCGTAGCCGCGACAAAATCCGGCGGATTGATTCCAAAATAACCCGCAATTACTACTGCAACCGTTGCGCCTAAGCGAGCGGCTATTAATTCATTCCGTTCAGATATATCTGGCTTCAATTGCATCTTGATCAAATCTCTGGAAACTGCGGTAGAAATCACGAGCAGCAAACCCGCTGCTGTGGACAAGGCAGCCGCTAAGCCCCCCGCTGCCACCAAGGCAATCACCCAATTCGGCAAGCCGGCAATCTCGGGATTTGCGAGAACCATGATATCTCTATCGATAGTCAATTCATTGGTATTGGGATCTGCTACGTATTGTATTATTCCATCCTTATTTTTATCCTCATGTGTAATAAGCTTGGTGGCTTCCCATTTGGTGAACCACTCGGGCATTGCTGCGTATTCTTTATTGCTTACCGTATTGATTAAATTGGTACGGGCAAAGGCGGCGATGGCAGGAGCTGTGGTATACAGGATAGCAATAAAAAGCAGGGCATAACCAGCTGAAATTCGCGCATCACGTACTTTGGGAACGGTGAAAAAACGAACAATAACGTGAGGCAGCCCAGCTGTACCCACCATCAGAGCCATGGTGATACAAAAGATGTCTGTCATGGACTTGGTGCCACTAGTGTATTCGGCAAAACCAAGTTCTCTATGTAGTTGATCCAATTTGTCCAAAAGTGCCATTTCAGAACCATCAGTCACATTGCCTAGTAACCCGAATTGTGGGATGACATTACCCGTCATCGCCAAAGAAATGAAAAAGGCGGGTACCATATAGGCAAAGATCAGGACACAATACTGTGCTACTTGCGTATAGGTAATCCCCTTCATTCCACCAAGGACAGCATAGAAGAGCACAATGGCCATTCCTATATATACTCCAGTATTGATGTCTACTTCGAGGAAACGGG
>JAHQWA010000603.1 GCA_019634045.1 Saprospiraceae bacterium | reverse complement strand
TGCAAAAATGGGTTCTTTAAGCATGCCGATCACACATTTTGGGATCATTGCGCAATAGCTATCGTAGGCCGAGGAATCTGCTCGCATTTCCAATCGGTCGCTGATCATGAACTGAGCATCCTCCGGCATATCAAAGAAATTTAGGTGAAAGTTTTTGCGGATTTGTACTTCGGTAGCGGATTGTACAAAGGCTTTGGTATAGACCTGTTCAAACCATTGAATCTGTTGGGGCGTGAATGTTTCGAAGCCAGCAGGTGCCATGAGGATGAGGTGACTGAGCATTTCAGGATAATCTAAGGCAAAATGAATGGCCGTTTGCCCACCCATGCTATGCCCGACTAGCACAACCTTTTCAAGGTTCAACTTATCCAGGAAGCTTTTAAGCACTTCAGCGAAATAGGACATGCCAAAAGGGTAATCCCCTTGGCTGGATTGGCCATAGTTGGGCAAGTCAAGTGCGATACATCGATAGGATTTGCTCAGGGCGTCAATATTCTTTTGCCAGGCTTTCAAATTGCTTCCAAGACCGTGCACAAAAACTAAGGTGTGTGAGCCTTGACCTTCATCTACATAATTGATTGTTAGGCTGTCGTTGAGTGCAATCTGTTGCGTAGGGAAAGGATAACTCCAGCTATTCATAAAAGGCAGTTTTTCGGCATAGGACTTCGTTGGAAATAGGAAAAAATAAAAACCGAATCCCATGAAAAGAAAAGTAATAGCTCTAGTCATTTTTTATGTAGCAAGATAAAGCTTGTCGGGTGGGCATAGAAATCCTATGATGGATATATAGTTGCTAGGTCTTGGATTGGTTGAGGTGTTGTAAGCGTTTGTAAATTAATGTTTTATGGAGAAAGATGTGCAAGATTAATCTTTTGGGAACCCTCTTTTGTTTTCTGGTTATATCTTTGATCCTTAGGCTTTAGACTAATTTTAGGATGGATGAGGAGGCTATGGTCTCGGTCTGATTTTGAATTAAGCTTAAAAAATCGAAAATGCAAAGATTACAAGATAAGGTAGCGATTGTTACAGGGGCTGCACAAGGGATAGGCTGGGGAACAGCATTCAAGTTCCTACAGGAAGGGGCGAAAGTGGTATTGTGGGATATTAATGAGGAAAAAGGGCAGGCAGCAGCTCAAGGGTTTATAGCGGAAGGATATGAATGCGCCTTTTATCAGGTGAATACGACCAATTTTCAAGAGGTAGAAGCGGCCTGTAGTAAAGCAGTAGCGCAATATGGTCGGATAGATATACTCGTTAACAATGCCGGCATCACCCGGGATGCGACCCTGAAAAAGATGACGCCAGAGCAATGGTCTCAAGTACTAGATGTTAATCTCACAGGCGTTTTTCATTGTACTAAGGCTGTATATCCTTACATGGAGGCCAATGCTTATGGTCGGATTATTAATGCTTCATCTGTTGTTGCTCTGTTTGGTAATTTTGGGCAAAGCAATTATGCCGCTACCAAGGCGGGCCTTATCGGTATGACCCAGAGTTGGGCTCGAGAATTTGGTAGAAAAGGAATCACGGTTAATGCGGTCGCACCTGGATTCATCGCCACGGAAATGGTGAACACCATCCCGGAAAAAGTACTCGATATGTTTCGTTCCAAAACGCCATTAGGTAGGCTAGGAGAGGTGGAAGAGGTGGCAAATGTTTATTGCTTCCTGGCCTCGGATGAAGCTTCCTTTATTACAGGTACAACCTTGAGTGTAGATGGAGGAGTGACTATTTAGAAAAGAAATTGGATCATGAGAACCAAACTACTTGCTTTTACGCAATTTGCGAATACGCTCTTACCGCACGAAACGAGCTATCTCTTGTCCATCCAGCATTTTCAAGATCCGGAGCGACTAGACATTTTGCAGCAAGTAGACTTTAATTGCAAAAATATTGATCAGTTCACTCCTTACGGAGGGCACATCAACAAACGAAAGTACTCCCACGTCAAGACCTGGATTGAGGAACGCCTAAACCGGATCGACGTGGATCGGCATTTTACCTGGATGAGTGAGGTAGAACAGCGGATTGTCACCGATACGATTTTACCCGATCAAGAAAAGAAACTGCTAAAGGAAATTCGCAGATATAAACATCCAGGCTTTTTTTTCATCAAGTTTTATGAACTCACCCGCGCTTATCATCACTTCCTACTTGTGCGTATGCGGTATGATGATGAGAAGATGGTCGGCCGCTTTCTGGAAGCCTATTCAGAGCGTTATCAATACGCTTTAGCCGTTTCCGAAAAGATCCATGGAGCTACGAAAGATATTGTGGGGCAATACCGCCAAAATAATCAGGAAAGCGAACATTGGAAACAGTGGCTAACAGAAGCGTTTTACGATGAAAACCTGGATGGACATAATCGGTACCAGGCTTTGGTACGGCTGAGTTTTATCGGCTTTAACTATCGTCAATATGATTTCTTGTTGGAGCACTTTGAATACATTGATCAACACTTTTCAGAAGGAGTTAACTATTCTAAAAGACTACTAGCTAATTACTATCACAATAGATTGATCTTGCATTCCAACTTCAAACAAATGGATCAGGCAGCCTATTATGGAAAGCTATCCATTAGAGCGAAGAATCACGATTATCTCCAGTACGTAAATAATCTGGTAGCAATTCTTCTCCGACAAAATGAAGCGAAACAAGCCCTACAAACAATCCGGGAAGCTTCTAAGGAGGCTAAGGTCACGCAAAACCTCCATAGTAAGGTAAGTTATGTCGCTTTTTATATCGAATGTCTAAATAAGAATGCCCAGTACAAAAGTGCGGAAAATTATGCGTCCACCTTTCTAAAGGCTTACAAGAAGGAGGTGCTTCAGTATCGTTGGCATTTGTTTTTCTCTGCTTACTTGGAGGCTCTCTTGCAACAAGGCAAGTATCGAAAAATGTTACGTGTCATTTGGCAGAATCAATTGATTGAAAAAGATAAGAAATACCAAAGCCGAGCGAGCTATCTCCCCACGATAAGTTGGTATCGAGCGGTGGCTGCTTATAAGGAAGGGATTTGGAAAGCGCGGGATGTGGAGGCGGATCTTTTGGCTTTTGCTGGGCAGCGAAACCAAGGTGAGGAAAGAGCTGCCTACGCCGCCTTGTGGCAACAATTAGAACGACATATTCCTGAATTGTTAACCAAAGTATCTGCCCGGCTTACGATGGAGGCTCGCTATTAATACCTTGTACATTAACTCATACCTTCCAATAGTAAATTGGCAATGCGTGGATCAGCCGCTATTGCAGCTAGATGTGGATTGTTGGATTGTACCAGATCTTGCAGCAATGAGAGGCGTAGATCAGGAGGTAAAAACGACAGTTCTACAAATTGTCGGAGATTGCTGGTGGCTAGTTCATTTAACGGCTCTTCTTGGAGCGAAAGGTAGTTGACCAAACGGGTACAAATGGACGCTAGGATATCAACGCGCAGACTGGTCTGCTGCACAAGCGTGGCAATCCGATTTTCTACCTCCTCCGTGAAATTTTGGGTGGACAAAATATCACTAGGTTGAGGAAGTTGTTCAAAGCCTTGCGTCGCAAAAGTAATGAAGGCCTTGGCGGCCTGCTCGTCCAGACAACTATCTGCTAGCAGCTTTACCAATGGAAGTGCCTGCTGGAGATCTGGGACTTCCTGTATACTATCAAAAAATTGGACTAGGGTTCTAGCAGTGGTCCGGTTTCCACCCAAGACATTTGGATGCGTCAATACGAAGTGAATTCCTCTGGGGTCTATTTCAGCTTTTTCTGCCCATTTCGCCCATTCCAATAGATCAAATACTAGGGTAATATGCAGCATCCGGGTTAGCATGGCATCATCCATGGGGGTGACAGAGTAGTCTCCACCATCCGGATTTGCCGTGAGTACGATCTGCCATTTGGGAGGAAGCTTCCAACTTACCAGTTCGTGGTTCTGGAGCAGTTGCATGATTCCCCTGAGTATACGGTCATCTGCTCGATTCACATCATCGATGAGCAGTATTCCTGGGCCTTCTGTTTTGGGAACCCAGGCCGGTGCTTTGAATACCGTCTCCTCATCTACTATACTGGGCATGCCGAGTAAATCCCCCATTTCTTCGAACTGGGCAGGGGCGATATACGCCAACGCATAGCCTTTCGATTTGGCTAAATCTTGGACGATCTCCGTTTTTCCGATCCCATGTTTACCCCAAATGCAAATCGGCGTTTTGCGTTTTCCTTTGGCCTCTTGTCGCAAATTGATGTCCAGCATGTGAGAGATAAAGGCAATGACTTCCCCGGCCTTGGTCGGCGTGCCATAGTACTGAAAGTGCTCACCTTGCTGCTCAGCCATATCGATACTCATGTTGTAAATATAGTGGATATTTAGCTTTAAGATAATTCGATACTCACGCCCTGATCTTGCTGCCATTTGTCAGACTGAGGCGCGGAGAGTAACCAGATTAAAGGGAAGCGACTCTTTACGCGCATTTTCGGCGCATCTCCATCTGTGAAATAGAGGATAGCATCAGGTTGAAATACTTCATTGGCCCAACGAATTGGTGGGTCGAAGGCGGAACCTCCTCGACCTTTAACGAAGCCAGGGGGACGGCCTTGATAGGGGTAATCACGGTGGATGCTGGTATCACATTCTACGATATGGATACTAGCCCCCAATTTCCAAAGATGATGAATCTCAGCAAAGAAATCATCAAATTGAGGGGCTTGTATACTGGCTGAAGTATCCAACGCAACTAGTAGTTTTTGTTGTTTGTGAATACGAATGCCTGGTGTAGTGCCATAGCGCTTGGACGGACGGCGAAGAGTATTCTTGATCTGCGTTCTTTTGTGCCGTCCCACAAATAATCGGAGCACACGCCGCCAATTTACAACGACTTTGTAATGAGGTTGACGTCCCTCCAAAAGTAGCCGCAGAGCGTTTGGCCAATGAGCGATAGCGGCGGACCCTACCCGTTCTAAAGTATTGAGTAATAAAAGATCAATCCCCGCCATGAGAATGTCCTTTTCCGCCTGACCAAGTTTGGCGATCCTCTGGTGCCAGTGTGAGTGAGAACGGCTAGCTGCGCTGTCTTGATAAGATTTGATTTTTTGTAGGCTAGGGTGAGGTCTTGGTGATTGCATCTGCTCTAGCCAGAAATTTTCCAGGGAATTGTAGTAGCTAGCTACTTGTACAGGAGGAGTTGAATGTGCAAGCCCTAAAGTTTCTGGAGGAAATCCGGTAAAGGAGTGAGTGGGATCGAGTTGAAATCTTTGGATTATCCAATCGCAAGCTAGGTCATAGAGATGAGAATAATGAAAACGGTCAGTGAGGAAGGGGTGATTGAATAAAAGGTGTAGTAACTCATGTTGCAGCCGTAACTTCTTTTCCTCCAGCCTTAGGAGTTGATTCCATTTTTGTGGATTAAAACAGAGTTGAAGGCTCGGGCTTTGCGGATTTTCAACGTCCCAGCTTATAGCAGGACCAACAGGGACAATTCGTTTGGGG
>JAHQWA010000602.1 GCA_019634045.1 Saprospiraceae bacterium | reverse complement strand
CGGTGACAACGGTGGCGGTGACAACGGTGGCGGTGACAACGGGGGTGGTGACAACGGTGGTGGTGACAACGGTGGTGGTGACGATGATGGAAATCAGAACTGTACAGACACAAAAATGTACCTGGACCTTACCTTAGACAACTTTGGAATGGAAACCACTTGGGAAGTACTCGATGCCAATGGAGATGCCGTAGCTAGTGGTGGGCCATATCCAAAGAAAATGGCAGGAGAAGTAATGCGAGATTCCTTCTGCTTAGCTGAGGCCTGCTATACTTTCAAGATTATGGATTCCGACGGAGATGGTATCTGTTGCGCCTACGGACAAGGAGGCTATTACGTGATCGACGAAGCCGGCAACGTTTATGCCGACGGCGGTACCTTTGAATCGGAAGACATGGCTGATTTCTGTATCGGACAGCCGGATGATGATAATAATGATGGCTGTTTAGGGATCAACTTTAATGACTATGTAATCGAATCTTACGGATCTTTCCAGGATGTGGGAGATGCTGAAGTAATGAATAATGGAACGACACTAAAGATCGAAAACAACGCCTGGAAAGCTATCAATATCAACTATAATGTTACTGCAGGTACCATATTACAGTTTGAATTTGGTTCAAGTATAGAAGGAGAGATACACGGAATTGGCTTAGATGATAATAATACAATTTCCTTTACCAAAACTTTTCAGTTGTACGGTACGCAGCGATGGGGGTATCAAATGTATAATGACTATGACGGAGCATCCACTTGGAAAACCTATCGCATCCCGCTAGGTGATTTCTATCGAGGATTGTACAAATACTTAATCTTCATTGCAGACCACGATAGTGGATTTAGTAACGGCAATTCCTTCTTCCGAAATGTCGTACTCTTTGAAAGAGACAACAATGAATGCTACTCGGGCTTAGAAGAACAGGGTACCGCTACCAGCGCGCTGCCAGTAGAAGCACTTTCTGTTTATCCTAATCCTGCGCAAGAAGTAGTTCATGTGAACTTTCCCACCACCGAAGGCCATAGTTCATTGGTTCGGATTTTTGATGCAACAGGTCAAGTAGTTGAGGAGCGCTCGGTTACGGCAACTGAGCAAGGGCATCGAGAGTCCCTTCCGATCAGCCATTTGAGTCAAGGAACGTACTTTATTCAAGTGACTCAAGGAGAGCATCAGTGGAGTAGTAAGTTCAACATCAGTAGGCACTAATTTAGCACCATAATTCAGTCCCTTTTATTCCGGTGTAAGCCCAATGTCACAAGACATTGACCGCTTACACCGGTTTTTTATGTAAAAGATCGAACACTTCTGATTTACTCCCGTATACTATCCAAGACTTACCCGTGCTCCATCACCCCACTGTTTAGAAAAAGGAAAAAGCACCCGTTTTTCGTATATTTAGGAATGCTAATATCTGGAACTTGTTGTCGTTCATTAAGGACCCCGCTAAAATGTTGAAAGAGAAACAAATTCACAATGTTGAAGAGCTCAATGAAGCCCTAGTCAGCTTGCTAGATGGCCAGGATTTCAAGCAGGGCATGGAAAAAGCCTGTCGAATCATTGCCCAACATTTGGGAGGGGAACATCTATTTCTGATTAAAACCAAACAAGAATCAGAAGTAATTGATTTCTCGATTCAACTGGCACTCAGCCAATTGAATGGAGACTGGAAAGTTAGTCCTTCTCCAGTAGGCACCTATCTTACCATTGACGCACCGCCTCAAAGGTGTTGGGTTAAATCCTACGAAAAAGGAGAGATCATTATTGGGCAATTGAACCAATATCAAGGAAAACACCAAAGCCTATTTGAAGAGGCCGGTTTTAACCATTTCATGCATCTTCCTATTCGTGTGGATTCCTCTACTTGGGGGATTCTGACGATTGCTTCAAGTAAACAGCAAGAGTCCTGGATTCCACTTTATACAGACATGGTTAGACCCCTACTTCTAGCTATGGGAAATCTCTTGGCCAGGAAAATGGTAGAGAATGAGTTGAAGAGCCAAAGAGATTATTTACGCAAAATAATCGACCACATCCCATCTATGGTTTTTGCCAAGGACCGCCAAGGACGCTATGTGATGGCGAACCAAAGCGTGGCGAAGGTTTATGGCACCTCCCCAGAGGAGCTATTGGGTAAAAGTGATGTTGACTTCAATACGAACCGGGAAGAGGTAGATCGTTTTCACAAGGATGATCTAGAGGTGATCCAAAGTCAAAAAATTAAATTTATTCCTAGTGAAACGGTGACCAATACAGCGGGTGAAACTCGTTATTATCAAACGGTGAAGATCCCTTTTGCAGATGATGAGACGGGGGAGGTGAAGGAGCTAATTGGAGTAGCAACGGATATAACTTACCAGAAGGAAATTGAACACCGGATCAAGCAGGAAAAACGATTGTTAGAAATGATTTCTGGAACCACTCCGGATATCATTGCACTGATTGACCTTGAGCGGCAGGATGTAATCTATTCAAATTTATCGGGCTTTTTCTTAGGACATGACTTCTCAAAAGAGGACAGTCCATTGGAGCTTTTCCACCGGATTATACACCCAAGCGATATACATATTGCGCATACAGATTTTGTCAAGAAAATGCGGGACGCCGAGGATGATGATGTCGTCGAGGCGGAATATCGATTGCGGGATACGGAGGGGAATTTACATTGGTTCAAAGAACGAGCCAAGGTTTTCAAACGGCATCAAAATGGCGAACTGCACCAATACATTTCTTTCCTACAAAACATAACCGAAAACAAAGTCAACGAAGAAAAAATACTGGAAAGTCAGCGGCGTTACCGCAATTTCATTAAGTATAGTACGGATGGGATCTACTATATGGGATGCAGCACGCCCATTTCCATTGATTTACCCATTGAAGCCCAATTGGAGTTGTATTATGAGGTAGGCCAGATTGAAGAATGCAATATAGCCATGGCCAAGATGTATGGATATGACAATTCTAAGAAACTGCTGGGGCTACGGATTGCAGATATTCATGCTGGACCACACATGGAAGAAAATAAGAACTCCTTTAGAACTTTTATCAAAGAAGGTTATCGAGTAGAAAATGTAGAGACGATAGAAGAAGATATCAACGGAAATACCAAGATATTTACCAACCAAGCGGTGGGCGTGATTCGCGATGGGCATTTGGTAGGCATTTGGGGGTCTCAACAGGATATTACCACCAAACGCGCCGTGATGGAAGCGCTCAAGGAAAGTGAAGCCTTACAGAAAGCCGTATTGAAGGCCCTCCCTGATCTTAAATTTAGAATCAATAAGGATGGTGTTTATACAGCAATCTATCCCTCCACCTCCAAAGTGCCCGGTATTTATGCTAAGCCCAATGATTTTTTGCACAAGAGCATCAATGATATGATGCCAGCCTATTTGGCTAAAGGCATGAATTATAATCTTCAAAAGGCATTGGCGACCAAAGAGGTCCAACGATTCGAATATGCCCTACCGGCTAATGGTAAGTTAATCTATTTTGAGGCACGTTTAAGTGCCATTGATGACAATCAGGTCATCACCGTGATCCGGGATATCTCCGAGCGGAAGAAATTCCAAGAAGCCTTACAAGAAAAATATCGTGAACTAGATATTAAGAATCGGCAGTTGCAAAAGTACATCGACTCTAATATGCAGTTGGAGAACTTTGCCTACATCGCGTCACATGACCTTCGCGAACCGATCAGAACCATGCGCACATTTGCCCAGCTACTGAAGAAGCGCTACGGTGAAGGAATGGATCAAGCAGCTTCTGCTTACCTCAAATTCATCATTGATTCTGCTCACAATATGAATCAATTGATCGAAGATTTGCTCACCTATTCCCGTGTGAACACTGAAGAATTGGTGTTTGAAGCCATCAGTCCAAAACAGATATTAGAGGAAACCATTCAAGACCTGGACAACGTAATCCAGCAGAAAGGTGCTACCATCCGATTGAAGAATATCCCCATTCGCATTCAGGGCAACCTGACCAGAATGAAGCAGCTCTTTCAAAATCTCCTAGCCAACGCGATTAAGTTTTCGAAACTGGACCAAGCGCCAGTGGTCGAAGTCTCAGCCAAGGATACTGGTTATTTCTGGCAGTTCAGCGTCAAGGACAACGGTATCGGTATTGAAGAAGAGTTCTTCGAAAAGATCTTCCTCCTATTTAAAAAACTCCATAGCCGGAAGGATTTTCATGGCACGGGGATTGGTTTGGCGCTCTGTAAGAAGATTGTAGTACAACACGGCGGTGAGATTTGGGTCGAGTCGGAGCCGGGCAAAAACACAACCTTCTATTTTACCATTAAGAAGAATCCGTAGCTCAAGTCATACAATTATTGTAAGAGTTCCTGTACAACAAAAGCTCATTCAGGCTGTTGTTTTGATATTCCCGCAAGGCAAATCAAATGAGTTTATTAAGCTTCACTGAAAATGGAATTTACTGTGCGCAGGCCGATGTGTATATCGACCCTTGGCGTCCAGTACAGAAAGCCTTAATCACGCATGGCCACTCCGACCATGCCAGATGGGGACATCAATATTATCTGTGCACAGAAAGTGCCATGCCCGTTATCCGTTACCGCTTGGGAAAGGTGAATATTACGACGATTGCCTATGGTCAAGAAAAGTACATTAACGGCGTATCCTTTCAATTTTTACCGGCCGGCCACATTCTAGGTTCTGCCCAGATTCGAGTAGAATACAAGGGAGAAATTTGGGTCGTTTCAGGAGATTACAAATTAGAAGATGATGGCTTAGCTGAGGCTTTCGAACCCGTAGCCTGTCACAGTTTCATTACCGAATCTACCTTCGGCTTACCCGTATATAAGTGGCAGCCACAAGCGGAGGTATTCGAAGACATCAATCAATGGTGGGCGGAGAATAAAGCCAACGGTAAGTATACCATTCTGACCGCCTATGCACTAGGCAAAGCGCAGCGGATCCTCCGACATCTAGACCCTTCGATTGGGGCCATCCTGACCCATGGCGCTATAGAAAACACCAACGAAATCATCCGCCGCCAAGGCATTGAATTGCCGGATACAGTCCCCGTAGCTTCTGCCTTTGATCCCAAGATTCATCAGGGCGGAATCGTCATTGCTCCTCCCAGTGCCATTGGTTCCTCTTGGATAAAGAAATTCAAATCTGCCTCCTTGGGCGTAGCTTCTGGTTGGATGAATCTTCGCGGTGCTCGACGTCGCCGAGCCGTCGACCGCGGATTCGTGCTTTCGGATCACGCCGATTGGGACGGCCTCAACCAAACCATACAAGCGACCGGAGCGGAGCACATATATGTCACCCATGGCTATACAGACATATTTCGAAGATGGCTGATCGAGCAGGGCTATGATGCACATGAAGTACAAACAGAGTATACCGGCGAGCTGGCAGAAATGAATGAAGAAACGTCTGCTGAGGATAATGATCAAGGGGATAAAAAGGAGGAATCATGAAGCACTTCGCCGCTTTGTTTAAACAACTAGACCAAACGACAAAGACCAACACCAAAGTGAAGGCCCTCGCTGCCTATTTTGCCAAGGTGGATGACAAAGATCGTATGTGGACCATGGCCATCCTTTCGCATCGCCGACCTAAACGTACGGTCACAACTAGCTTGCTTCGGCAATGGGCCGCTGGCTACGGTAAGCTCCCGCAGTGGTTGTTCGAAGAATCCTATCACGTGGTTGGTGATTTAGCAGAAACGATAGCACTAGTGCTTCCCCCAGCCCGCAATCAAAGCGACCACTCCCTAACTTATTGGATCGATTTTGTGAAATCATTGGGTGCTTTAGAAGAAGCCGAAAAAAAGGAACGTATCCTTGAGGCCTGGGACCAACTAAGCCCTACTGAGCGTTTTGTATTCAATAAGATTATTACGGGAGGATTACGCATAGGTGTTTCACAGAAGTTGATGGTTCGTGCTTTATCCCAGTTTACCGGACAGGAGGAAAGTAGTCTCGCTCATCGCTTAATGGGCAAATGGACTCCAGATAACATTTCCTTTGAAGAATTAATCCTCAGCGAAAATAGCTTGGATGATATTTCTAAGCCCTACCCTTTCTACTTGGCCTACCAGCTTGATGATGAAGCTGAAGAACTCGGTGCGCCCCAGGCCTGGCAGGCCGAACATAAATGGGACGGGATTAGAGGTCAATTGATCGTTCGCGAACAGCAATTGTTTTTGTGGTCTCGAGGGGAGGAACTGGTGACGGATCAATTTCCAGAATATGGCCCCTTAGCTCAACTTTTGCCCAGTGGAACCGTGCTAGATGGTGAAATTCTTCCCTTCAAAGAGGGTCGCCCATTGTCCTTTCAACAACTACAAACTCGTCTAGGCCGCAAGAATGTGACCAAAAAAGTGCTAGAAGCCGCACCCGTTATCCTGATGGCGTATGATCTACTGGAGTGGCAAGGCAAGGATATTCGTAACAAAAGCATGCAAGAACGGCGGACACTACTAGAAACCTTAGTCCGGGAACACCCGACTCAAGGGCTTGTCCAACTTTCCCCCGTCGTGCCATTTGATCAGTGGGCAGAATTGCGGGCAGAACGAAGCGTGGCTAGAGAAAAGCATAGTGAAGGCATCATGCTAAAGCGCTTAGATTCGCCCTACCTGTCTGGGCGGAAACGGGGAGATTGGTGGAAGTGGAAAGTAGATCCGTTGACCATTGATGCAGTAATGATTTATGCCCAAAGAGGACACGGACGTCGAGCCAACCTCTTCACGGATTTCACCTTCGCCGTTTGGAAGGAAGATCAACTTGTCCCCTTTACCAAAGCCTATTCCGGACTTACCGACAAGGAATTTGGGGAGATAACAGCTTGGGTCCGGAAGAATACGATCGACCGCTTTGGCCCTGTGCGATCGGTAACCCCTTTCCACGTTTTTGAAATTGCCTTTGAAGGCATCCAAGCCTCAAAACGTCATAAGAGCGGCGTCGCCCTTCGATTTCCTAGAATCTTGCGATGGCGCAAAGACAAAGACCTCAAGTCCGCCAATACACTGGAAGACTTACATCAGATTTTAGCACAATATGGATAGTCTTCGGTATATTTAACTAAAAATAACATGTTTGATATCCGACCGGTACGCTGTAAAGTAAGTTGTCTGAAATTATGGGGAGGAGATTTTGAACAGGCCAAGGCTCTAGGAGGGAATACCTGTCGGGGCGCTAGGCGGGGTAGTCTTAGCTACCTGAGCGCCGAGCAAGGCAGGGCATGCTGTAAAGATGCCGCCAGTAACTATAGAAGTTTAGGAGACAAAGTACTGCTTACCCCTCCCAAACAACTTCTTTTGTTATTCTTCTGCTTGGGTTTGGCAACTTCCATGCCAGCTCAACGGGTAGATCTCTCCGAAGACTTCACCGCACTTGCTAGTGACATGGCCGTTGATTTCATGGCGCCCCTCGATGCTGGATACAAGGACGTGCGCGCCTTTCCAAATCCACATCAAAACTACGAGCTAGCCATTCGATCCCGCAAAGAAAAACTTGAGATTCGCTATCACCTGGAACCAGAAAGGGAAGGTAATCCAATGACTCGCATTCCTCATGTTCGCTGTATGCAGATGATAGCCAATATAGCCTCTAATGAAGAGGACACCCGCGTTTCTGCACTTTCACTCCCTGATTCTATTAGCCTTGACTTACTCAATGCCGATTGGGCCAAGGTATTCTTTTTCACACCCAAGAAAACGTTTAGCCACCGTCTCACCTGTCAAATGCTTGCGATGTACAAAGAAGGGAAAGGCATGGTCTTCGCCTATTTGCTGTTCAATAAACCACCGCTGGAACTAGATAGCCGATTGCTAACCGTCCGCTTTGAAGAAGAGGAGGAACAGGATGATCTGTGATGGAATGGTCCGGCAAGGGGAACGGAACCGCAAATGCCTGTAAATGTGTGCTGAACAAGTAGGTTTTAGGTATTTAAAGGCAAACAGGCATCTGCGGTATCCGGTAGTCAGTTAGGCGAATGCCTAAGCTTGACAGGTAGTAGCAATCTATACTTGATGCGAAGAGAATCGACCTAAGTTTAGTACCCTTCGAATTCAGTATATTTTTTAGGTGTTGTTGGTAGTCCACTCCAAGCTTACATCTAGTGGAGTGTACTATACCATGTGGATTTTAAAGTCGAAAGTTAAGGTCATGTTTAGGGTTAAACTTTCGCTGTCAAAAAGAATGTCAAAATTAGTTTTTTGGAGTCAGTACCTATAGCCAGAAAAGAGAAGTATCTCATTCCCAAACTATTGATACTAAATTTAGGTTATCTCCTATCAAGTTATCGAAAAGGAAGAAGAAACTGAATGGCTCTTGGATGAGAGGTCTAATATTAACCGTAATTGCTCAGAATTACCTTATAGTTAAATCGGAAGGGAATGCGAGAGAAGCTTATCATCAAATTCAGTACATCTATCCACGAAAACGGCCTAACTATCCTTAAAACCAAGCCAATTATCAAATTCGACCTTCCGGCTTTTAGCCACCGAAAGCTTGGTTCCATCCTTCATTATTAGGTATCCGCCGTCTCTGGTGGTGTATTTTTTGATAAAGTTCCGGTTGATGATATAGGAAGCATGGGTTCGGAAAAACAACTGTCCCGGTAATAATTCTTCCATCTTACCTAAGGAATAAGAAGTATGTTCCTTGCGCTTATCGTCCTTCAAGTAGATGTAGCTAAAATTACCGTCTGCCTTACAGTACATGATTTCATCCACACCAAAGAAGCGATATTCCTTTTGATTCTTGACCGCGATGGTCTTAATCTGCTTGACATTCTCTAAGAGCACTTCGAATTCGCGCTGTGGCGCTGACCTTTCTTTGGATTTCACCTTTTCAATGGCTGCTACCAACTCATTTTTATCAACGGGCTTTAGCAAATAATCCACCGCACTTACCTTAAAGGCTTTTACCGCATAGTCATCGTGCGCAGTGATGAAGACTAAATTAAAATCAATCTCCTTTAATATTTCCAACATCTCAAAGCCAGAGAGTTCTGGCATTTGAATATCCAGGAAAACCAGGTTCGGCTTTAGTCGACGGATAGCAATCATCCCATCGATGGGGGATTTGCACTTGCTGATTACTTTCACTTCTTCAGCACAGTAGCGCTTGAGATCCATTTCTAAGGTGTCAAGTGCATCCTGTTCGTCATCAATTAGTATTGCTTTCAACATAAAGTTGCTCTTTTCAATAAAATTAGCGGTAAGGAACTAGCTGTAGTTAGTGTATATGCAGCTGTTAATCATATTGAATATTGAACAAAACCTTTAGGCCTGCGGCCTGCCCTTGTTCATCCTCTTTATCAATGAATTTCATTTCAAGCTGATTGTGAAACAGCTCATTATATACCTTAATCTTCTCTTTCGTATTGGCTATTCCGGTCGATTTTTTGCCTCTTTCTACTCCTTCCTTCAGGGCTCCATTAACTGAGTTGGAACGACCAATCCCATTATCTTCGATGGAACATTGCAGTATCCCGCCCTGGTCCTTAATCTGGATACACAGATGCTTTGGTCCCTCCTTTTTAATCAAACCATGCCAAATCGCATTTTCCACAATTGGTTGAAATAGTAATGGAGGCACCTCTATGAAGGTGAGCAAGTTGTCGTCTACTTGGATATCAAATTCATAGTTGAAGGTCTGCTTAAAGCGCAATCGTTCCATCTCCAAATAGGACTTACAAATTCGAAGTTCCTTCTTTAAGGAGACTTTTACGTCCTGGAAGTGCTCTACCACCAGTCGGTGCAACTTCGAAAACTCCGTCAGGTATTCAATCGCTTCTTTATCCTTATGTTGCTGGATCAGTAGCTTAATCGAGTTTAGACAATTCGCAATAAAATGAGGACTCATTTGATCTTTCAAAGCCATCAAAGTAGTCTGCATCAATTGCTCCTGCGTCTTCCTTTTCTCCGCTTCTAGCAAATTCGTTTTATAACCTATGGCAGCCACGAATAGCAGTAACTCAAAGAAAGTCCCGAATATGATAGGTAGTACATTGAAATAGTCGTAAAAAACACGATTTAGAATCAAGCTAAACAATAATATTCCTGTCCCAATCAGGATATACCGGGACAAAGTGTTTTTCAATCGATAGGTTTCATACAAGGTATATGCGCCAGCAATGAAAGTCATGTAGAAAAACCCTTCATCGACCTTATGCACCACCGTATCCAAAGTATCCATCGGTCCAAAATATTCCTTGATGAAGGTCAGCAGGAACTGAATAGCCATTAATCCCATCACCGACGGGCCCAAATAGCGAATGAACTTCTTGAAGCGTTCTGATTGACTAGATATCTCCAGAAAAGAATCAAGAAATAAAAAGTATACCAATACAGTAGTCCATTCTACCAAGAATATATAGGCGTGAATGATGCCAATGAGCTTCGGCTCCATCACCAAGAAAACCCCAAGTACGTATAAGGTATACATGATATAGTACTCCTTACGGTTCTGCAGGTACAAAATGAACATAAAGCTCATTTGGAAAATGAGGGCCCCATAAAAAGCATATTCTATCATCTCATACATATCCCTAATCCTTAGCGCATCAATGGCGACTCCTGGAGTATCTATTGTCGCACGACTTAAGTGTTTGACAATTTCAATTTAGGGCTTTTGTTAAAGAAATGGAACTAAATGAATTTCGAAAGTCCCATTATTTGGGTAGATGTCTAGATTCGCTGGATAATCTGCTACAAGTAGTGCCAACCAAAGCTTACGCACCAAGAGAAATGCAGGAGTAGTCAACTATCATCGATAAGGAGACTTGTATCCAAAATTGTACATAAAAGCAATCCGCAGAAAAAGATCGATCCCTAGGGAATGGTAGCTACTCGTTGGCAGACTTAACTTACCTCTACCACTTCATTTGAGGTAATCACAAAAACTCGATCTCCCGCTCGAACGGTAATGTTTGCCGTTCCTGTAAAGGCTCCAAAAGCGGGGAGAATGCCTTGTTGTTCCCCAAAATAGAAACAAGGTAGTCGCAAACTCTGACGTGCTCCTCCTCGCAATGTAACGCTCGGGTGTATGTGTCCACAAAGATTGTATAAGCCCTCAGGGATCTCCGCTTGGGGGTGATGGGTAAAATAAAAAGGTGGGATTTCTAAGGTCAAGGGATGCAGATGGAGGCCAGCAGATTGGTAGTAGGGATCTTCCAGGATATCGTGGTTCCCTGGAATCAACTCAAAGGACACCGCTCTGAATTGTTGGATGAGGTCGCCCAATTCTTCCCAGACTGGATTATAGTCACTGTGAAAAAGATCTCCTAAAAATAGTACTCTGGCAGGCTTAATGTCAAAAAGCAGGGCTTGTAGGCGATCCCAATTACTATCCCCGGCGGTAGCTGGCACGGGGAGTCCTCCCTTACGAAAGTGGGCAGCCTTACCTAAATGCAAATCTGCCAACAAAAGCGTCTGTTGTTCTTCCCAATAAATGGCGTGGAAAGGATGGAGGTAAAAGGTCTGTTGGCAAAGCTCGATTCGGTGCATACGTTAGAAATGAAAGAGCCCAAATTTCTTCTTTTTTGGTCGATCTACCAACTCCTATTTCACCAATTGCAGTTTCATCTTCTTGATGCGATCCTCCAATTTCTCAGAGGTCAAGCGACCACGCAATCGATCCACGATAATGGGGAAGGAAAAGGGCGTAGCTTTAGAAGGGTGACTTAGGATAACTTTCTGTTGTTGAATCCGTCCCAGGGCTTCCCGCATCCGAATCTCTTCCAGCTGAAAGATCATCACTTCTTCGTGAGCTTGCTGAAGCAATAGATTTTCAGGTTCATAGTCCGTAAAAACGTCGAAGAAAAGCTGAGAAGAAGATTGCAAATGCCGGTCTTTCTTTTCCTTACCTGGAAAACCTTTGAAGATTAGTCCAGCTATGCTAGCTATATCTCTAAAGCGCCGTTTTGCCAATTCAGCTTCGTTAATACTAGCCTGTATGTCTCGATAAAGATGCTGGGTACTAAATAGATCTTGCTCTAGGGCCTCTTCGATTGGAATTTCGACATCTGATAGTAACTCAAACCCATAATCATTCATGGCGATGGAAAAGCTGATGGGCGTAAGTTGACTGATCCGGTAGGCAAACAAAGAACCTAAACCTTCATGCACAAATCGGCCCTCAAAAGGGTAAAACACCAAATGATACCCCTCCCTGCTTTTAAAGTATTCTATCAAAAACTCGTCATCTCCTGGGATATGCGACCGATTTCGCTGTAATTCGGCAATAGGTTCCAGGGCCTTCAGTTCGATCTCTTCACCTGTCCCGTTGCGAAGCTCCCGCATTTTAAGGCGTAGATAATGAGTCAAGTTGGACGACAAAGGCATTCTCCCCCCTTGCCAGGAAGGGATCTTCCCGGTTTTGCGTTTGCTTTTACGCACTTGCACCATCATGCCTTTCATCCTCACCAATTCCAAACTCCTGCCCGCAAACCAAAAAGTATCTCCTGGTTTCAACTGGGCAATAAACCATTCTTCAATCGTTCCTATTCTTCCCCCACTGACATACTTTACCGTGAGGTTAGATTCGCTCACGATGGTTCCCATTTGCAGGCGATGGCGGGTGGCTATTCTTCGACTATTAACCTTGTAAAAGTCTCCAATCCTTTCTACCTTTTTGTATTCATCGTAAGCGCTTAGGCTGCTTCCCCCATCTGTGATGAAAGCAAGGAGCCATTTCCATTCCTCTCGGCTGATACTATTGTAACAAAAGGTTCCTTTGACTTCTTCATAGATCTCCTCTCCGCGAAAGCCATCAGACACGGCCAAAGTTATCAAGTACTGCACCAATACATCAAAAGAACGAATGAAAGGTGTTCTACTTTCCAGTTGCTGTTCGTCAATAGCTTGACGCAGGGCGGCAGCTTCCAATAGTTCCAGTGCATGAGTTGGAACAAAGTAAATTCTACTCAATGCTCCAGGTTGATGTCCACTCCGGCCCGCTCGCTGTATGAACCTCGATACGCCTTTAGGGCTCCCGATTTGAATAATCGTCTCCACCGGTCGAAAATCGACGCCTAAATCCAAACTAGAGGTGCAAACGACCGCTTTCAAAACCTCTTCATGCAGTGCATTTTCCACCCAATCACGAAGATCTCTGGCTATCGAACCATGGTGCATCGCCATGATTCCCGCCAAATCGGGTGCCGCTTCTAGTAATTGTTGATACCATATCTCGCATTGCGCCCGTGTATTGGTAAAGATTAAGGTGCTGCGACTATTTTGTACAATGGGAACAATTTTTGCTAAGAGTTTTATTCCTAAATGCCCCGCCCAGGGAAGCTGTTCCACTTCATCTGGCAAAATCGACCGCACTTCAATTTTCTTGCTGATTGAGGATTGAATTAATTTATAATTCCCTGCTTCATAACTATTCCCCAGTAAGGCATGGAGTGCTTCATCCAGGTTACCGATAGTAGCCGAAATCCCCCAAACCCTTAAACCGGGGCAGAGGACCTTCAAACGAGACAAGGCCAGCTCCATTTGTACACCGCGCTTTGACCCCATCAATTCATGCCATTCATCAATGATGACACTCTTGAGTTGCTTAAAGTACTTGGCATAGGCTTTGGAGGCGAGCAGGAGGTGTAAACTCTCAGGCGTGGTCACGAGAATCTCAGGTGGCTTCCGCTTCTGTTTGGCACGTTCACTACTGGAAGTATCACCAGATCGAATCGCTACCTCCCAGGAGAGGCCTAAGCCGTCAATGGCCCGTTGGGCCGCCGATTGTATCTCCTTGGCCAGAGCGCGTATTGGGGTAATCCAAATCGCTTGTAAACCATTCTCTGTCTTATCTAAAAAGTTGTCCGGATTTTCTTCGATGAATTGCAAGAGGACAGGGATAAGGAGGGCATAAGTTTTCCCACTACCGGTAGGAGCATTGAGCATACCATGAGCACCCTCCAAATACGCTTCCCAGCATTGTTGCTGGAAGGGAAAGGGTTCCCAAGCTTTTTGCTTAAACCAAGCTTCGGCTTTATGAATCAGTATTGATGTTTCTTTCTTCAATGCTCTTGATATGACACTCAGGAAGAAGGTTTCATTGTATAACAGCTGAAACCCTGGCGTTGTTATTCCAACAGAAAAAGCAGCTAAAGGTTGGCAAAAAAAAACTCCGAGATAAGTTATTATCCCGGAGCGATATCATAATGTCCCCCTTATAAAAAGGCTCTTTAGTGTTTCATAGAAAAATAAAATATATTCTATAAATCAGTACAAATAAAATTGATTTTCAGGAGAAAATTTGGCCAATAAGGGGTGAATTTTCGGCCATCATTACTTTTTCCCCAATTTTATGTACCTCAACTGTTACGTTTTTGGATCAAATTTGGTTTGTGCCTTTTACACTGCCTTTATATTTGATACACCCATTAATACTAGAATCTGCTGCAGATGTTTCACTCCCTACTTTCTTTTTTCAAAAAAAATCTGAAGGCCGCTTGCCAAATCGCTGCAGATATAACTTAGAAAAGTGCTTAACATCTTTCATTCCTAATTCGTATGCAATTGCCTTCACGGTGGATTTAGATTGATTCTCCAACAATCGTTTAGCTTCATTTAATTTGATTTCCTGTACGTACTGATGCACCGTCAGTCCGGTCAAAGATTTCACCTTCCTACTCAATTGTCTGCGGCTAATCGCCATGTGGAACCCCAGGCGATCAATGGTAAAATCAAAGGCGCCCATCTGGTCCTTGACCGTATTTTGCAGTTGACTTAGCCAAACCTCATCTACTTTGCTTAGCTGATAAGTCTCCGAATGAGCCTTTTGAGCCTTGGTAGCTTTCTTTTGACCCCGAGGAGTTGGTATTTGTTGACTGAGTATATTGTTAACACGGGCATGCAGTTCTACGGGCAGGAAGGGCTTCAACAAATAATCTGCGGCCCCTAAGCCAAAGGCGCGCAGCCGATCATCTTGATTGGCCCGAGCCGTTAGTATAATTACGGGTATCGTTTTCCAGTTTGGATGTTCCTTCAGGCGTTGGAGAAGAGCAAATCCATCCATCTTGGCCATCATAACATCCGTAATAATTAGATCGATCGTGACAGCTCCCTCCAAACAAGCAAGTGCTTCTTCCCCGTTTCTTACAGCTACCCACTCATGTTGCTTGCCCAGCACCTCACAAATGTAGTGTCTCATTTGGTAATGATCCTCTACCACCAAAATTGTACTACTCTTAGCGGCAGGTACATTTTCTTTCGGGCTCTGCTCAAAGTCTGTCGACTGACTAGCTTTATTTTCGATCCTTAGTTCTTGAGGAGAAGGTACTCCCTCTCGCTTTTCTCGGTAAGGTATGCGGAGTGTAAAGCGGGTCCCTTTCCCTTCTCTGCTCCTTACTTTGATCTCTCCTCCCATCAGCGTCGTCAATTCCTTAACCAGAGCTAAACCAATGCCTGTACCCCCTACCTGATAGGCAGCCTTTCGACTGGATTGGTAATATCGATCAAATACAAAAGGAAGATCTGCCTCCGCAATTCCTATACCATTGTCCCGAACTTCAATAAATATAGTATCGGCTAGTGTCTGTAGTTTCACTTGGATTCGCCCTCCTGCAAGGGTGAATTTCAAGGCATTCGATAACAGATTGCTTAGGATGCGTTCCAGCTTCTTTGCATCCAATCGGTAAAAATGCCCCGGCTGCAATTCATTCGTAAACTGAAAATCTATTCTGCCGTATGCTGCTAAAGAGATAAAGGGATCCAATAAGCGTTCTATGAAAGCATGTATTTCCACCAATTCTTCCTCTAATTTTAGCTGATCAGCATCCAATTTGGATAAATCCAAAATCTCATTGATCATAGTAAGCATCTTGTTGACATGCTGATAAGCTAGGCGAAGGGAGCGTTCATCTTGTTCCTCTAGATCGGCTCGATCAAGTACATCTTGGATGGGCCCCAGCATAAAGGTTAAAGGCGTACGCAATTCATGAGAAATATTAGCGAAGAAAGCCGACTTTTTGGCATCTAAGGCTTTTAAGGCTTCCGCCTGCTGTTCAATAATTCGCTTATCTCTTTGTATTTGGCTCGTTCTTAAGGCAACTTTAGCTTCCAGCTGTAGCGTTTCCGTCTTTCGCTTAACGCCCCTCAGGTGATTCCATATCAGCAACCCTACTCCTATCAAGGCAAAAATCTCCCAACTCCACTGCTTCTCCCCGAGCTTGATCAACGCATCGGTATCCTCACTCGCAAGCAAGTCTCGAGCAAAAAAACAGATCGGCACCAAAAAAATAAGTTTTTTACAGTTTTCTCTTTTCACCATATATTCAGTACTAAAACAAATAAGGCTTACCCTCAGGGCATGTCTGGCCATCACACTTTCCTCCTCCAAAAGTGATCACCAAACAGGCACTAAAGGGATGTTTCTATCCCATTAGGCAAAGTCAAATGCTCGGCAAGGGAAGGGTACTATTCCCTAAACCGTAAATCGGAAATTTACTGGTTTGGATTAGCCTGATACCGAGCGAGCATTTCCTTTCGAGAAATAATTAAGCTTAAGTAGACCTTTCTGTGAAATAGATTTTGCAAGAGAAAAAGAAGATCTCCTGTAGTATTGCGTTCCTCTGAAGGGAGTTTAAATTTACAATAATTCCAATTGGAATTCAACCGTGTTCTTTTATATAGATGATTTTTAACATTTGTTTTACTTAAATAAAGCCTTACTGCTGGTAGCAGTAAGGCTTTACTTAGTGTCTGAACTGATTTATCTTAGAAATTAATGAAAATCGCCACAACCAATAGGCGATCCATCAGGTAGGCTCGGAGCCCGGGGCACCTTATATGCACTTGGGTCTTCTTCAAAAACATCAATTTGCTGCAGAATATACAATTGATGTGCTTTCGAATCCGGTCCAGCAGAAGAGGACATCACGCTTTCCGCCTCTTTTTTCAGATAGTCCAACTGAAGCCAGGCAGCGGCACTTACCTGCGACATTACACTCTTATCCCCGGCCAATTGCAATACGTGGTGTAGGAATAGTTTGCGCACGATCCTCTTGAGTTCATTGTGAATTTGTGGTGCGCCTTCGCCTTCCGCGGACAGACTGCGCACTTGATCCATTACTTCAAAAACAGAAAGTTGGTCTGCGCTATAGGTTCGCTGTTCTACCAAGCGAGCTAAACGCGCCGGATTGAGCAAAAAGCGTAGGGTGTAATCTGCCGAACTCTCCGCCGCGCCCAATGGGTCAAAACTTAAACCCGTGTGGGTTTTGAATAGTTCTCGTCCCCGAAAATAACCAGGAGGCTGGGGAGGAATCAACTTGACAATATGTTCAGGTACCTGCAAGAAGTCAGGATCTAAGGTAATTAACAAGGTAGCTAGCGCCTCCTTTTGAACCGCAGGATTAATGGGTTCATTTACAACCTGACCATCACCCCT